>CALELC010000377.1 GCA_937904535.1 uncultured Planctomycetaceae bacterium | reverse complement strand
AGTGGTAGAGGTCGGCGCGGGGTTTCAACGCCATTACCACTTCTTCCAGCGCCGCGTTGCCAGCCCGCTCGCCGATGCCGTTGATCGTGCACTCGACCTGTCCGGCGCCGGCAGCGATCGCCGCCAGGCTATTCGCCGTCGCCATCCCGAGGTCGTCATGGCAGTGCGTGCTGATCACAGCTCGATCGATGTTGGGAACACGATTCCGCAGCATCTCGATCCGCTGGAACACTTCCTGCGGTGTCGCATAACCGACCGTGTCGGGAATGTTGATCGTCGTCGCTCCGGCGTCGATTGCTGCCTCGACCACGCGGCAGAGGAAATCGTGCTCGGTTCGGCAAGCGTCTTCGGGTGAAAACTCGACGTCGTCGCAGTACCCCGCGGCGCGCTGCACGCCAGCCACAGCCCGCTCGACGATCTCATCAGGCGTCATCCGCAGCTTGAACTCGCGGTGGATCGCGCTGGTGGCCAAGAATACGTGGATACGGGCCTGGGGTGCCGGCTTGAGCGCCTCCCAAGCGCGATCGATGTCCTTGTCGTTGCACCGCGCCAACCCGCAGATCGTCGAGCCGCGGACGGTTTGGGCGATCTGGCGGACCGATTCGAAGTCACCTGGCGAAGCGATCGGGAAACCGGCTTCGATCACGTCCACACCCAGTTCGACCAGCGCCTGTGCGACCTCGAGCTTCTGGGCGAGGTTCATACTCGCTCCGGGCGATTGCTCGCCATCGCGCAACGTGGTGTCGAAGATCTTGATCGATCGCGGCTCTGTGGTGGACATGATTACTTCATGGCTCCGGTGAAATGAAAAAGTTTCAGTGGCTATCGGAAGCGGATGGACTCCCTTTCCGATAGGTTCAAAAGCGTCTGCCGGAACGAAAAAACCCCGAGTCATCCGGCAAACCGGGCGACTCGGGGTTCATTGGTCTGATGTTTTTGGGTGAGCGGCTCGCCGCAATTTCCCGCGATCACCGCCGTCGGTGATCCCAACCAACCCCTATCGCCCGCCCGCTAGGGGCAGCGTAAGTAGAAGCGGTAGGTGGGTTAGCAGCGTGCTCATGCTGCGATCGTAAACACGGTAGCAGGGAAAGGTCAAGTCCCGGCGCTGTACCAGGAGCATTTTTATGCAGCAAACAGGGCGCGTTTGATCTGGCCCCAGATCATTAACATCGCCCCCATCGCGACGAGCGCTGCAACCAAAATCCAAAATACGATGGCGCCCAGTTCCACATAAACCACCAGTGCCTCATTCCAGACCACGTTCCAACCCAGCACCGCAATGATCGCCCCCATACACAGATAAGGGCCAAAGGGTACCGCACGCTGACGAGTGACCGCGAACTGGATCAGCACGATCACGATCGCCGAGAGCGGTGCCAGGAAGAACCCCGCGATCGCCGCTTGCCAGCCGACGAACGCGCCGATCATCGCCATCAGCGTCACATCGCCGAAGCCCATCGCCTCCTGCCCCATCGCCACACTAGCGACGATTCGCACGGCCCACACTGTGCCACCGCCGACCGCGAGCCCCACCAAGGCCGTCAGCAACCCACGCCACGCGTCGCGTCCGCCCCAGGTCCAGACCGCTCCAATCGCGCACGCGCCGATCACGCCAAGCACCAGCAACCACTTCGAAGCCGGCCGGCGGCGGATGCCATGAATCAAATACCCGATGGCGCGGCTCCACCCGTGACGCAACACCAGATGGCGATCGGTAAGCGAAAAGATCCACACCGCCCAGATCGCCAGTCCCAGCGCCAGCCCTTTGCCGCCTGACCACTGCGGGGCATAAGGCCAGGGGATGTGAAACATCGTTTCCGCAAGTCCCGTCTGTTTCCCCCAAGTCACCACCGCTGGCAAAAACGACTGCCAAGGCAACGTCGCCAAGATCAAAGCGAACAACGTGCCGGGCAACGTAATGATGTCGGGAATCGTTTGTTCATCAAAGTCGATGAACGTCGCAGCGACCATCAGCACCAACAGCAGGCCATGAACCGCAAACAGGCTATGCGACCAAGCTGAAAACTGCGCAATCGCCGCGGGCTGGCGCAGATCGACCGGCAGCAGGCCACCGCTCTGCGTGTAGAACCAATACATCAGCGGCAGCGCGATCGCACAGCCGAATTCGATCAACAGCGGCCGAATCCAAAAACCGCTGCCATGCAGTTCCGTTTCTCGCCGCAGCCCCCACCAACCGATCGCTGGCAATCGGTCCGCAGCCCGGCGCCGCGGTGCCTGCGGGTGCGGCGGCGCCCAGGGGCTGATGTGTCGCGGAAAGTAGGCCCAAGAATAGATCAGGTAGTTCGCAAACGAACCGGCAAACAAACCGATAATCGCCAGCACCAAATAACGCAGCGGCAGAGGCGTGTCAGCGATCCATTCCATGGCGGTATCGTACCCTCAGCCGCGAGCCACTGACCACTGGGCTCACGAAATTACGGCTGCGGCAGCGGTTCCCCGATCGGAGCCGGCAAGTCCTGAATCTCTAGCTCTGCCGGCATCGCCGGTTTCAGCGCTGGCGTCGGATCGGCGGGCGGCGCCAGGATCGACGGCGGCACCAACACCGAAGGTGGCTCGGGGACCGAGGGCAACTCAGGGACCGCTGGGGACTCGGGCATGGCTGAGGGCACGGCCCCACTCGGCGTTTCCAGTGCCGGGGGCGGCTCGGGGAAAGCCGAATTGAGATCGATCAGCGGCGGATTGAGCGCTTCAAGGTCAACGCTCAACGGCTGCTCCTCGATGATCACTTCCGTCGGATTGGCAAACGCTTCGTAAGGTTCCTGCGGCAGCTCGCTGCCGGGATAGCGGGACTGCAACAGGACGTACTGCGACAGCAATCGATGGGTGTCCCGGAATCCGTCGGTTTCCGCAATCAAGATCAAACGCGGATTGCGGAGCACCTCTTCGTAGTGCTCGACCAGATCGCTTAGCGAGCCGGGAAAATCAGCGCGGTCGATGGCGGCGATGATCCGGTCCGGTTGCAAATGATTCATCCACAGCGCTCCGTCGCGTTTGCGCGACAGGCTGTTGAGCAGCCGCATCGCTGCCGGACGAAGCAGATCAGCAACTTCAGCGTCGGCCACGAAACTGCGCTGGTGTCCCTGACCTGGACCAAACGACACCCCGGGAACCGGCATCCGCGGATCGACTGGGCGACGCGCGGGCAAGGCCGCCGGTCCCGGCCGGTAGGCGCGGTACAGCGGATCAGCAGCCGCGTAACGGTCGCGGAAATCATCGGCATACCGCTCTTCACGCGTGCGATACCGATGTGTCCGGTCGAGGTCGTGGTAGAAGCGATCCGCTGGAGCGGCTGCTCCGCGTGGCGGTGGAGGATCGTGGCGGTAATGCCACGGCGGTACCGGAGCCGGTGGCAGTGGGTAAGCGAGCGGGTCTGCCGGCCCCAGTGCTGGCGGCGGTGGGGCCGCCCCGCCAATGTCGAATCCCAGCAGCGGCCCACGGTAGCGGAGGCCACCCCAAGGGTTGCTACCGATCTCCCAGTAGGCCCACTGCGCCTGAGCGGTAACATCGAGAACCAATACGCATGCCAAGCCGGTGCATAGGCGGAGGGCAGCGCGGATGGAACGTGACATGAAACTCTTACCTTTGGAAATCTGAAGCGGTTCTGCGGATCTGCACAAAAAAACCTAGGTTGCAGTCCCGCACCGGCAAATTGCAGCATCATTCCAACAGGCAAAACCGGCCGAAAAAGCTCACGGTCGTGCCGACAGATCCGGTATTTCCAGTCGTCCGGCCCGGTGAGGGTGTACAGCAAGACAGTGGCTTCCTTCTCCGGCACATCTGCGGCAACTGGGCCCGTTCGCCCGAAGGACGCCCGTGCCGCTGCTGGC
>CALELC010000376.1 GCA_937904535.1 uncultured Planctomycetaceae bacterium | reverse complement strand
GTACATCGCCTTATAACGTTTGGTCCGCACACCGTCGTGGCGTGGCACCATATGTACGGCGTCGTTTTCGTAGTACGCGTAATAGATGGCATCACGCCAGCCCTCCACCGCTTCGCCTTGATTTTTGAGAATCGGCAATAGGCTGCGACCTTGAATCTCCTCAGGCACTTCCACACCGGCGGCTTCCAAGAATGTCGGCGCATAATCAATGTTTTGAATCATTTCGCCAGAACGTTTGCCAGCCGCGACCACACCCGGCCAGCGAATCAGAAACGGCATCCGCAGCGATTCTTCGAACATCCAGCGCTTGTCGTACCAACCGTGCTCGCCGAGATAGAAACCTTGGTCCGAGGCATAGATCACAATCGTGTTGTCGGCCAGATTGTGCTCGTCGAGGTAATCCAAAACGCGTCCGACGTTGTCATCCACCGCGGCAATGCAGCCGAGATAGTCATGCATGTAACGTTGGTACTTCCAGCGGGTCACGTCCTCATCTGATAAGGCGCCTGACCGCAACTGAGCCAGAAAGGCTTCATTTTCGGGTTCATAATAGGCATCCCACTGTTGACGTTGCTCAGGCGTCATTCGTTGGTATTCGCCATTAGGCATGCCGCTTTGAAAATGCTGCGGAAACTGATTGTTGCCCTTGAACTTCATGTCATGGGCCCAGTAGAAGTGTTTGGCGATGGACATCTCGCTTTCCTGCAACAATTTGCTGCGGTTCGAGTAGTCGTCAAACAGTGTTTCCGGCTCCGGAATGCTGCCGAGCTTGTATTTTCCGAAATGCCGCGGATGCGGTGACCAGTTCCGGTGCGGCGCTTTGTGTTGGCTCATCAGCAAGAACGGGCGATCGGGATCGCGGTTCTCCAGCCACTGCAAGGACAGGTCGCCGATCAAATCGGTGCAATAGCCTTCGTAGCGTTTGCGCGAACCATCCATCTGGATGAAATCAGGATTATAGTAACTGCCTTGTCCGGGAAGGATTTCCCAATAATCAAACCCTGTCGGCCGGCTGACCAAATGCCATTTCCCGATCACGGCCGTCTGATAACCAACTTGTTGCAGCAGCTTGGGGAACGTCATCTGCGTTCCATCGAAGCTGTCTTCATTGCGCATGAATCCGTTCAGATGACTGTGTTTGCCGGTTAGCACACACGCGCGTGACGGCCCGCATAGCGAATTCGCGCAGTACGAACGGTCGAACACCATCCCGGCACGGGCCAGTCGATCGAGGTGAGGCGTCTCATTGACCCGCGAACCGTATGCCCCGATCGACTGCAACGCATGGTCATCGGTGAAGATGAACACGATGTTCGGTGGTTTAGCGGTCGAGCGACCAGCTGCGTTTTCTCGGTCGCTACCGGGCTGCGCGAACGCATCCAGCGATGCCAGCGCTACGAACAGCGCAAGCCAGAGAAGTGAAGCATGTCGAACGGGGCGCATGAGCGATCGACTCCGCGAGCAAGGAACGTGGGTGAATCAGTCGGGGCGGCAAATGTCTCGAAAATAGCACGCCGTGAACGGCGCCGCGAGCACCGCCTCTGGGGACGGAGGCGCGGGCAAGCAAGACTCAATCGCTTGGCAGCGACTTGGACGGTACGACTTCAACCACAAAGTCAGCGATCAATGGCAGGTGGTCGGAGGCACGTTTTGCAAGTGCAATGTGTCCCACAAAAGCGGACTGCAGGTGCATGCCGCCGCGAAAGTAGATGGCGTCGAGGCTGCGCAGCGGGCGGTAGGCCGGAAAAGTACGCGAACGTCCCGACGCGTTTGTGAACCCTTGGACGTTCATGATCTTTTTGCCAAGCGATCCCCAAACGTCGTTGAAGTCTCCGCCAATCAGTGCCGGGGTGTCCGGGCGGATATGTTGGAGCGGTTCGCTGGCAAGCAAGCGACCGAGCTGAATCACCCGCTCGAAACCGGCCAAGCCGAGGTGCACGTTGGTCAGCAAGAGAGTCCGCGAGTGACCTTGGTGGTGAAGTTGCACTTTGGCGACAATCGCTTGACGGCGTTTTTTTAGCCGAATGGTGAGATCGATGTCCCAGGTTTCGATGAGCGCGAACCGCGAAAGGATCGCATTGCCATAGTGACCTTGTGACAGCTTCACATTGGCCTGGTAGGCGTGATGCTCAAAGCCGAGCGCTTCGCCGAGTTGTTCGGCTTGGCGATCAAACCGTGAGCGCGGTACGCCTTCGTCGACCTCCTGCAGAAAGACAATGTCGGGCTGGTAGTGAGCGATCGTATCGATAATTCGTTGCAGACGGTAACGGCGATCGATCCCCCCAATCCCCTTGTGGATATTGTACGTCATTACCCGAAGCATCATCATGGCCGGCCGGTCCTCGCTGCTCACCAAACTCGATCTGCGACTCCGTCGTGGGGCACGGGAGCGCGAATTGCGTAAGCGTCACTGAGCCGCCTTTCGCCTCGCAGCCATTTTAACCTTCAACTTTGCGCGTCAACGATGTGGCAGTCAGCCGCCTGGATTCTTGCGCTCGACTGGATGCTGCGAATCGGCTTCGCGATCCATGTGGTGATGCGCCGGCGGTCGATCGGCATGTCATTGTCGTGGCTGATGATCGTGCTGCTGTTCCCGTTTGTCGGCCCTGCGGTGTACCTCGTCTTGGGGCACAACTGGCTCAGCATCATGCGGTCCAAGTGGGCGGCGCGGATGCCCCAGCACTATCAGGCGTGGAAATCTCGCCAGGCGGAGTGGGTGTACGACGACTGGCCTGAACGACTGGGCGACCCGGCACAGCTCTCGCGAATCATTGCCGCCGCCAGCGGGGAACAACCACTGGGTGGCAACAGGCTTAAGTTGCTTGAATCGACTCGTGCGATCTTTGCGTCGATGATCCACGACATCGATAACGCGCAGAGCTCCTGCAACATGGAGTTCTACATTTGGGAAGTCGGCGGCTGGGCAGATGAGTTCTGCGAAAGTTTACGTGCCGCTGCGGCGCGGGGACTGAAGGTGCGGATTTTAGTCGACGCAGTCGGCAGCCGGGGGTTCTTGCGCAGTCGGCAGTGTGCGGAACTTCGGGCCGCGGGGGCCGAAGTGCGTGCCGCACTCCCGGTGTGGCCGTTGCGGACCTTGTTCTATCGCTTTGACCTGCGGATGCACCGCAAAACGCTGATCATCGATGACACCATCGGCTACGTCGGCAGCCAGAATATCGCCGATCCGAAAATCTTCCGTCACGGCGCGGGGTTTGGTCAGTGGGTCGATGCGATGGTGCGAATGGTCGGTCCAGCGGTCGACTCACTGTCGATGGTGTTCTTCGAAGACTGGCATTTTGAGCAGAGCGACTTTGAAACCGCTAACCAGTGGGAGTCGGCTCGTCCTGTGCCGGCCGCCGAAGGCACAGTACCGGTACAGGTCGTCCCGTCAGGCCCAGGCATCGACAGCGAAGCGATCGTGCAGATCCTGCTCAACGCGATCTACATGGCCGACCAACAGCTAACGATCACAACGCCGTACTTCGTCCCCGACGAATCGCTGCAACGAGCCCTGATTTCCGCGGCCCGGCGCGGCGTGAATGTCACCCTCGTCGTGCCCCAGAAAGTCGACTCCAGGCTAGTACGTCTGGCCAGCCGTCCGTTTCTACGAGACCTGGCCTGCGCCGGCGTGCTCATCGCCGAATATCACCGGGGGATGCTGCACACCAAATCGATCACGATTGACCACGACACCAGTTTCTTCGGGTCGTTGAACCTTGATCCCCGTAGTCTGGAACTCAATTTCGAACTGATGATCGCGGTGTACGACGACACCTTCACCCGCGATTTGATCGCCCTCCAAAAAGAGTATGTCGCTCAGTCCAGCATCTTGTCGGCCAATCAGATCATCGTGCCGGCCTTTCCGGTACGATTCGCGGAGAGCTGTGTGCGGTTGGTGTCACCGCTGTTGTAGTCCCAGTCTCAAACGGGCTGACGGCGACTCGGTCATGCTGAATGCTTCGTTTGGGTGCCCCCGTTGTCCACCGAGTGTGCGTGTGCGGCGGGTCGAGTGAGATTGCTTGCTAGCCTCTTGACGGAATTGGTTATCGGTTCTTAATCTTTAGCCTTCCCGATTGGGTGCCAGCGTAGCTTCAATTGGCAGAGCATCGCATTCGTAATGCGAGGGTTGTGGGTTCGAATCCCACCGCTGGCTTTCCTACGGTTCGTCTTTCCTCGCTGGAGCTCTTACATCCGTGGCCAATCAAGTCGATACCCAGGTGGATCTGCGGGAGCTTGTGGTCGCTAACCAATCGTTCGGCCCTGCCGAAGTGGCAGCGATCCGTCAAGCGATTGTGGATAA
>CALELC010000375.1 GCA_937904535.1 uncultured Planctomycetaceae bacterium | reverse complement strand
TCATCGACCGCCTCCTCGCCTGCCAAGGCATTCCGCAGGTAATCCATGCCGCGGTCAACGTTGAGCGCCGTTTTCACGCCATGCAGCGACAGGCCGAGTTCGACCAGCGTGATCGCGACAGCGGGTTGCATACCGACGACGACGGTTTTCGCGCCCAAGATCCCAGACATGCTCGAGATATTGGCGATCATCCGCCCGATGAACGAGTCGACCATGCCGAGCGCCGAAATGTCCATCAGCACCCCGCGCGCGCCGGTTTGGGCAATCTTTGTGGTCAAGTCGTCCTGCAGCGTGAGTGCCAACTGGTCATGCATATCGACCTGAATAGTGACGAGTAAAAACTCGTTCATCTTGAGGATGGGGATGCGGTCCATCATGCCGGCTCCTTATCCCACATTCGCTTTGCTAACCACAAATCCCGATCGCTTGAGCGCGATCGCCAGCGCATCGGCCAAGGTTGCTTTGGTCGTGATTCCTTGGAGGTCGATGCCGAGGTGGACAATGGTCTGTGCGATCTGCGGTCGCACTCCACTGATGATGCAATCAGCCCCCATCAGCCGGATCGCGGTCGCAGTTTTCAACAGGTGCTGTGCGACCAAGGTATCAACCGTTGGTACGCCGGTGATATCGATGATTGCGATCTCGGAACCGGTCTCAACAATCTTTTGCAGCAGCGATTCCATCACGATCTGCGTGCGTGCACTGTCGAGTGTGCCGATCATCGGTAACGCCAGCACACCGTCCCACAATTTCACCACCGGCGTCGACAGCTCCAGCATTTCCTCCTGCTGGCGGTTGATGATGTCCTCGCGCCCTCGCTGATAGGCACGGACTGTAATCATCCCCAGTTTGTCTAATAACTGAGTTGCCAGTGAGACGGCATCGGCAAACGCATCGGGATCTCGCCCCTACTCGGTGCGTAGTCGGGCGAACAACGGCATCTTAAACGAAAAGATGAAGCTCGCCGTTTCATCCGAACTGAAGCCCTGTTCGACGCGTGAGAACGAAATCGCCTCGAGGAACTCGGAAATGGCAGCCCACTCGGCGCGGTGCGTGTGCGACACATTGCCGGTCTCCGTAACGGCGACCAGCAAATTGATGAAATCTTTTACCTGCCCAGAGAGTTCAGTTTCACTGATGCGATTCTCTCGACCAGAGCCCGCCGACTTCAGTTCCTTAATCCACTGGGCAGCCAAATCCTCTTCATGCGCCCTCATGATCTCCGCTAAGCGGATTTTTCCCTCTGCCATACCGTGCATCCTTCCTTTCAGGATCCTCGACGAAAAAGCGAAATGGAATGCTATCACTACAAACGGTAAGCAAAGCACATCCAACGCAGGCCAGCTCGCGGCGCAAATAGTCCGGAAGATTGTAGGCAGTGTGCGCCGGAGCCGCTAGTTACCCGCAACCGGTTCTGCCGGGTTCCCGTATGCCGTGCGCAACGTACAGCCCCATCCCGACAACCCGTCAGCTGGGGCGGCTGTTGTTGACCTTAGCCGGCTCAATCGCGGGCTGGTTTCCGCCGCTGGTATGAAACTCTGGCGGAACCTCTGCCTGCGTGGGCGCTCACGGAGGGGTAACAGGTTGCTCCGGAACCGGCGATTGCTCGGCGGGCGGCAGTCGCTGGGCCAGCACCTTGTCGACGCGGTTGCCGTCTAAGTCGACGACTTCTAACTGCCAGCCTTCCCACACCGCGGTGTCCGCCGTCTTCGGAACGCGTCCCAGCAGCCACATCATCATCCCGCTCAAAGTATGATAGCGTCCCTTTTCTTCCTCGGGGACGGCCTTGAGCTCTAGTCGATCTTTCAACACCGGCACGGGGATAAGACCATCCAATAACCAGGAGCCATCTTCTCGCTGCACCGCCCAATAGTCATCAGGATCACGAGCTTTAAACTCACCGGTCACCGCTTCTAAAAGATCCTGCAGCGTGACCAGTCCGAGCACCTCTCCATACTCATCGACCACAAACACCATCTGCACACCGGACTCCCGAAACTGCTCCAGCAATTTCATTCCGGTGAGCGACTCGGGGACATAAACCGGCGGCAAGATATAGTCCGAGATATCCGCGGTCTTGCCTTTCAAATGTTGCTTGAGCAGCCGTTTGGCGGTGATCACTCCGACCAAATCGCTCATCCCTCCGCGGCATACGGGAAAGCGGGAGTGATCGGAATCGATCAGCGATTGCAAGCTGCCCTCGATCGGTTGCTCCAGATCTAAATAGACAAGTTCGCTGCGCGGCGTCATCAATGAGCCGATCTGTCGGTCATCCAGGCGAAAGACATTGCGAACCATGTCGTGCTCATGCTTCTCAATCAAGCCGGCCTGAGAGCCCTCCACCAACACCGCATAGATGTCGTCTTCGGTAAGGTTAACACTACTAAACTCAGACTTTCCTAATAATTTCAGCAGACCATCGGTGGAAATGGTCAGCAGAAAGACAAACGGCCGCGACACAAGAGCCAGCAGCGAAATCGGACGTGCGACGAAGCGGGCAATTCCTTCTGCATTGTGCTGAGCGAATCTCTTGGGAACGAGTTCTCCGACCACGATCGAGATGTAGGTGATCCCGACAACAACCAAACTGGTTGCAGCCAGAGCACTGGTGCGTTCAGCCATTCCCAGTTGCTGTAGCCACTGAGACACGTGCACCGACAGCGCCGCTTCCCCCACAATCCCGTTGAGAATCCCGATGGCGGTGATCCCGATCTGAATCGTTGACAAGAACTGCGTTGGTTCCTCAGCCAGCCGCAATGCCACCGCAGCCGATAAATCTCCGTTCTCCGCCATGCGTTCCAACCGGCTGCGACGAGCAGTGACCAGTGCGATCTCCGACATGGCCAGCGTGCCATTGAGCAAGATCAGGAAGCTGAGTAAGGCGATTTCCAAGCGGCTTCTCCTGCAGGAACCAGCAAGCGATGGCGTCTCCACCGCTCGACGCACTCGACCGATGATCACAACCCTGGATCACGCCGGCCAATTTCCGCATGTATCTCGAGCGAAACACATGCGTTGCCCGTAGGATACACGAAGTTGCTTGGCTTATCGCGGCGCAGCCGGCACACCGCTGGGGTCGCTGCCAAGGCGGCTCACTCGGCTGTGAGCCGCAGATTAATGACTTCTCCTGGCGACGCCCGATTGCCGGGGCATTCCCACGTATGCCGGGGCATTCCCGCGTATGACGGGACCAATCAGCGACCTGCCTACGATCGGGGGACGCTGCGGCGCCGCTTCCACCTGTCATTCCATCAGATCGCTCGGCAACGTTTCCGGCCACGGGCCGCTCAGGACGATGTCCTGCACTTGGCTCTCTCGATCCGGTTCGCATAACAAACCAAAACGTCGCTCTTGCCCCAACCCGACTCGGCACACCGGTCCGCCGTTGACTTCGACGATCACTTGATCGCCGTCAGCCGTCAGCTTGACCTCGTTCCACTCGCCTTGCCGCAGCTCCGGCTTTCCGTCACCGACGAGTTGGTCGGGATCGACCTCGTGCAGCGGCGGCACGTCAATCGACTCCAGCGAATGGCTCTGCTTGAGCCAGCGCAGTTTGGCCCCATCAGGACGCAGCAAGATCACCACCCGACCGATTGCCGGATGCGCTTCACGTGAACCTGCAGCGTAGTGGAAGCGATAGGAGATCGATTCGCCATCTAGAAGGGGGCGATGGTAATGGAGGTGACGTTGTCCTGCGGCTTCAGCAGACGGAGCGCCGCTGCCCGAACGCAGCTGGCCATCACGGCTATACCAGGCAAATTGAGCGAGGTTGTTAGCAAGCTGCTGACGCTGCGCTTGGATCTGCTCTGGGTCTTGGTCCGGTGAAATTGGCAGGTCGATCGGTGCCAGGTGACCGCCGGTAATGTTGGCAGACCAACCACGCAATTCAGCATCCATCAGATCCACCTGCCGAGCAATCTTAGGATTGCCCGCCAACGCATAATCGCTCGTCGAGGCGATGGTGTGATGTTCAAACACCACACCGACAAACGGCACCGACGTGCCACGACGATCTTCGACCACCGCCTGATCGTTGACGATCATTGTCACACGATCATCCTTGATGTTCAGCGTTTGTGTGTTGACTTCATGCTGAGTAACGGGGACGTTGTTCAACTTGGTCGCACCGCGATGCACCAGGCCGCGCACGGTCGCACTCGGATCTTCAGGATGCACCATATAGGCGGCGCCGCCGAAGTAATTGTGACTTTCCCCACGGAAACCATGCTGGTTGCGATGAGTAAAGGTGTAGTCACCTTCCAGCGGATATTTCAACATCAGGATGTTGTGGCCGGTGCCGGCAGCGTACCGTAGGGTGCCATCCTCCAGTGCATACAGCGGTTCGGTGAGCGGGCTGGTCGGTTTCGGGTTATAAGGGGTCTGGACGCTGATAAAGTGTTTTAGCGGTGAGCCTTGCTTGGCCCCCGGCATCACAGCAGCACCGGTCAGCACGGCCATGCGATTGAAGAGGGCCGCTGCGACGCCGAGGTGACGGAACTGGGCATGTTCCCACATCGGCTTCCAGGTTTCGGTGGCCGTCTGGCGAAGCTGATCGATCGCCAGCGCACGGGTCGCCAATGTCGCCGACACCATTGGCAGCGGCGTATCGACCATCCCCTTGGGCTCCGTCTCGCGCAGACGGTCACGCACCCGCGTCAATCGCTCATGTGCCGCTTCGTAGTCACCGCTGAGGAGATGCGCCAGCCCGATCATCGCCTCGACCTCATCACCCGGATGCTCGATCCGTGGCTCCAGACGAGCGATAAGCGCGGCGGTTTGACCACATCCCGCGGCGGCTTCAACCAGCAGCACGTTCAGCTCCACCATCGGTAAATCGTCGCCCGCAACGGGCACCTGGCGCGGGTCGGCATGCTTGGCCAACAACGCCTGAAACGCTGGCGGCGGGTCGGCATACAGAAACATGTTGGATGCTGCCAGCAGCGCGGCGTCGTCTTTACCTGTCCCGTCGAGCTGGCCTAAAGCGATCTCGTTGAGCACCTCGTATTGCTGCTGGGCATCGACGCCCACCAAAGCGAGACCGAGTTGAGCGATGAGGGATCGCCCTTCGTGAAAGCCTGGTTCACGGCTCACGGCGTGTCGCAGCAATTTGCCGGCCAGCGGCCAGCGTCGGGCGCTAAGAACCACCGTCCCCAGCTCAGCCATTTCGGCGTTCTGACGATCGCTGCCGTAGCTGCCGGAGTAATTGGAATAGTGCAGTTGCACGCTGGCCAGGTAGCGATCGATCGCTTGCTGAGCCATACGATCATCGACCTGCGGATCGGCAACGAGCTGTCGCACCATCCAGCCCCACAGCGGCTCGGCCTCGCTGATCGACTTCGTGCGAC
>CALELC010000374.1 GCA_937904535.1 uncultured Planctomycetaceae bacterium | reverse complement strand
TGCCGATGGTTGCCGCGATGCAACCGCCGAGATCGTTAACGCAATTGCCTCGCCGCGCGTCCGATTGCTGACGTTCGGCGAGCGCCGCGGTAAAACAGCGGTCATAAACGACGCTGTCACGCAGGCAAACGGTGAAGTTCTCTGCTTTTGCGATGCCAACGTTCAACTGCGACCGGATTCCCTGCGATGGCTGATTGGGCGGGTATTGCCGCCACAGGTCGGCGCGGTCAGTGGTGATGTTCGTTTACAGAGTGAAGCCTCGAGTTTTGGGGCGGCCGAATCGCTGTATTACCGAATGGAGCGGAAGATTCACGCGGCCGAATCACGGCTTGGTGCCATGATGGGCGTCGATGGCGGCATGTATGTCGTCAAACGTGAATGGTTCACACCGCTGCCCATGGATACGATTTTGGATGATTTCACGATCTCGATGCGAGTGTTGAAATCGGGCCAGCAGGTACTCTACGAACCCCGGGCAATAGCAACGGAGACCCCCACGCCGTCGGCGACCGCGGAGTTCAAACGCCGAGTACGGATCAGCGCGGGAGTCGCTCAGGTACTTTTGCGTGGTATTCATCCGCATGTGAACCAACCTGTATGGTGTTGGTTGTTCGTGTCACATAAGCTGCTGCGCTGGCTTTCACCGTGGATGTTGTTAACGTCTTTTATTCTGCTCAACTATCTATCGCCACATAACCATTGGTGTTTGGGGGCGCTGATTTTCGCCGTCGTCCTGCTCTGCTTTGCGACGGTCGGCGCGGCATCGCAAACATTACGTCGTCATTGGCTGTTTGCAATCCCGCTGTACTTCGTCATGAGTCAAATCGCCATGAGTTACGGCTTGCTGAAGGGATTGCTCTTTGCGCAAGAAGCGATTTGGGAACGAACGGAGCGGCATGTACAGGGCCTTCAGGGACAGGTTTGTCAAGATGCCAAGTGATAGCATTGCTGCTGATACCAACCAGCCCGCTGGACCTCTTTTGGTGGTCACCATTGATACCGAAGAAGAAGGTCTGTGGTCGGGAACCTTCGCGGAGACGGGGACCGTAACGAACATTGCCGGGGTTCCGCGTTTCCAGAAATTATGCGACGAGTTCCGTGTCCGGCCGACCTACCTGGTGGATGCGCCGGTAGTTCAGAGCGAAGAGGCCGTCGGTATTTTGAAGCCGCTGCAGGAGCAGAATCGCGCCGAGATCGGCGCCCATTTGCATCCCTGGAACACACCTCCTCTGGTTCCCCTTCGATCGCCTGCGGATTCGTATCTCTGCAATCTGTCACCCAAACTTCAGCGAGAAAAGTTGCAGTGGCTGACCCAGGCGATTGCTGAGAAGTTCGGGCGCATGCCCATCTCCTTTCGCGCTGGACGCTATGGGATGGGGGGCGACGCGATCGATGTTCTCCGTGACCTGGGATATCGAGTCGACTCCAGTGTGTTGCCTTATACTGACTACAGTTCCCAAGGTGGCCCCAATTATCTGCGGAGCACGCCCGAGCCTTACTACCCGGCTTTGCGTTCGCTACTCGGGCGTGGTACGGATGAGCGCCTGCTTGAAGTTCCAGTCACTGCTGGCTTCACTCATCGCTATTTTGGAACTGCCAATCGTCTGCGAATCAAGGCAATGCAGAAACCATGGCGGGCGATGCGAGCGGTCGGCGTGCTGGATCGCACAGGAATCGCGCGGAAAGTCAAGCTGAGCCCCGAGCAGGCCACGCTTGGTGAGATGAAACAGCTCGCACGCGCTACGTGCAAACGTGGTGTCGCAGTCCTTGTGCTGATGTTTCACAGCTCTTCACTCAAGCCGGGCTGTTCACCTTACGTGAAGGACCAGGCGGACCTGGATCGCTTCCACGAGCGACTCCGGTCATTCTTTAGCTATTGCTTAAGTGATCTGCAGTGCCGCCCGGTAACTCTCGGCGACTGCTATGGTCAGCGGCATCGCCTGGCCGGCAAAGCTGCGCTGAAATAACCCATTTCAGCCATCAACCCCGAGGTTGGCACATCGTGCCG
>CALELC010000373.1 GCA_937904535.1 uncultured Planctomycetaceae bacterium | reverse complement strand
CCGAGCACGAACTGCTGTTAGCGGCGATGGGCACCGCTGCCGCTACTTCACCACCAAATTGACCAGTCGCTGCGGGACGTAGATCGTCTTCACCAGCTGCTTGCCTTCGAGCAGCTTTCCAAGCCGCTCATCATCCCGCGCGGCCTGCACCACCGACGCTTCATCAGCGTCCGGCGAAACGCTGATCTTGCCACGGACCTTGCCGTTGATCTGCACCGGCAAATCGATCGAACTCTGGACCAGCGCTGCTTCATCCCAGGCTGGCCACGGCTGCAGCGAAACGCAGCCGCGCTGCGAAATGTCGCCACCACACAGCAGTTGCCACAGTTCCTCAGCGATGTGCGGGGCGTAAGGAGCGAGCAGGATCACAATCGTCTCCATCGCCTCGCGCGGCCGTTGTTCGCAGCGGGTGAAGAAATTCGTGAACTCCATCATCCGCGCGATCGCGGTGTTGAAGCTCATCGATTCGATGTCTTCGGTGACCCGCTTGATCGTCAAATGCAGCATGCGGGCTTGTTCCTCATTGCAGGGCGTATCGACGACAGCAGCGGCGAGCTGCATTTCATCAGCCCGGTCGTCGACAATCATCCGCCAGACGCGGTCGAGGAAGCTGCGCACACCACCGACGCCAGTCATGCTCCAGGGCTTCGTCGCCTCCAGTGGGCCCATGAACATCTCGTACAGCCGCAACGAATCAGCGCCATACTCGCGCACCACGACATCGGGATTGACGACGTTGCCGCGGCTCTTGGACATCTTGTGTGCGCGGCTGTCGATCCGAATCGCGGGGGCAGCTTTGAGCACGAAGCCTTCGCCACTCTTTTCCACATCCGCTTCGTCGACCTTCACGGCGGAGACCACATTGCCCGCGGCGTCAACACGGTTCCCATCGGCATCGCGACGAACTTCCTGCGCCGACACCCACTTGCCGGCTTCGGTTTGGTAGCCGGTGAACTCGACTTCGCCCAGGATCATCCCTTGGTTGACGAGCTTGCCGAACGGCTCTGGAGTGCTGACGTGGCCGCGGTCGTACAACACCTTATGCCAGAAACGAGAATACATCAGGTGCAGCACCGCATGCTCGGCACCACCGACGTATAGGTCGACCGGCATCCACGCCTTTTCTTTGGCGGGATCGACCAGGGCATTGTTGTTCTTGGGGTCGATGTACCGGAGGTAGTACCAGCACGAACCGGCCCACTGCGGCATGGTGTTCGTCTCACGTTTGTAGCGGACGCCATCGATCGTCACGTACAACCAGGCGTCGCTCGCTTTCTCGAGCGGCGGCTCGGGACGTCCGTGAGGCTTAAAGTCCGCCAGTTCCGGCAGCAGGACGGGCAACTGTTCGGCCGGGACGGCGCGTTTCAGGCCTGTCGGTTGGCCCTCCGCATCCAACTCATGCAGGATCGGGAACGGTTCACCCCAGAACCGCTGGCGGCTGAACAGCCAATCACGGAGCTTGTAATTGACGGCCGCACGTGCCAGCCCTGCGCGAGCCAACTGTTCCGTGATCGCGGATTTCACGCTGTCGCTGTCTTGGCCGTCGAAGTCGCCGCTGTTGATGACTTTGCCGGAGCCGACAAAACAAGCTTTGCCAGCCAAGACTTCGTCGCGCTGCTCGAAATCTGCAGGCGGGTCGACCACGGGAATCACGGGCAAGCCAAACTGAACCGCAAATTCGAAGTCGCGATCGTCGTGTGCTGGGACGGCCATGATGGCGCCGGTACCGTAGGTCGCCAGCACGTAGTCAGCAACCCAAATCGGAATCGGTTTGCCAGTCACCGGGTTGATCGCATAGCTGCCGGTAAACACACCCGTCTTTTGTCGATCACCTTCAGTCCGTTCACGGTCGCTCTTGAAAGATGCTTTTTCGCGATAGGCACGGACTTCAGCGGCCTGCGCAGCAGCCGTCAGCGTGTCGACCAGCGGATGCTCGGGGGCGATCACCATGTAGGTCGCACCATACAGCGTGTCAGGCCGCGTGGTATAGACGCGGAGCACATCGGCT
>CALELC010000372.1 GCA_937904535.1 uncultured Planctomycetaceae bacterium | reverse complement strand
TCTCGCCCCATGCGGCCGTGTCGACGGCTGCACTCAAGTACGCCATCAGGACCGCAGGGTTGAAAGCCTTGCCGTCCTGAGTCCAAACCGGAAGCCCGTCAAGCCGATGGGACACAGCAAAAACCTTCTCGGCAGGCGCCGTCTCATCAGCGGCGTCCACCGCTGGATCTGAAATTACAACTAGCAACGCACTAAAACCGGCAAACGCAACCGCAAGCAGCAATCGATGGTATCGCATGGAATCCTCCGTGAAGGGAAACGAAAACTCCCGCGAATGTATCGTCACGCCTCGACACGGCCAATGTCATTTTGCCAATCGCATTCGACTCGGCGTTGGCGATCGAGCATGCTCGCCCCAGGGATCAAAGTTTCAACGAACCTCCGCAATCGCAGAATCGTTGACAGGCCTCCAGACAGCCGCACCACTGGTCGAACTCCATCAGACCTACGTCAGACGCAGAAAGGATTCCATCGCCGAATCGAAACTTGACACGCCTGATCGTCTCTGCAGACCGGGAACGGGTGTAGTGAACAGAATCTGATACCTCCCCCGACTGATTCCCGGAAGCTAAATTGTCAAGCCCTCTATTCGCCACCGTCCACGCTGAGACTGATTCGAAACCGTAAATGTTACCGATCTTCTCGCTGGAATCCACGATAGCGGACCAGTTACCGGAGCGATGCGAGAAGGATCGTCGGTACAAGATCGAGGCTACCGGCCCTGCCTGTCGAAGCGGAGTGGCTGAGACGGCGTCAATGGTTCGGCTGCCGATCGGCAACGTGAAGCCTCAACGACGCCGGGAAACTCATGTGATCACTAACGAATGACAACCAGCGGTGTCTGCGGTTGGAGACTGTCAGAAACAGATAAGGTAGGACGATCGGCTGGGACAGTCGTTTCGTTTAGGCTGTCAAGACTCCACACATAGGCAACTTCGTCGTCGACCTCATAACCGAATTGCCCGGCGGAGGTGGTGTGCCAGTCAACCGGCTTGAGCCCCACTTGCTCGAGTTGATCGAGTCGCTCAGGCCACTGGCCGGTGCTCAGCTGAAAGCGTTTGATGGCGATCGCGGTCAATGTTAGACGCCTCAACATTTCCTCCCGCTCGATTGCCCTGGCGTAAGCCTCGAAGGATCCAATAAACATGTGAGTGAATGAGAAAAAGACCTGCTGCCCTCGGGGACGCAGCCAGGCTTGTGTGAGCTGCTTTGCTCGCTCGACCAGCCCCACGATTCCCTGGTCACCAAGTATCTCAATGTCACGGAATCTTGTGAGCAGGTTCTCCTGCACACTGGGAATTCGCCATATCCACTCGAGGCGTTGCAGAACCGTTCCGTCGACGTACTCGTCAATGCCGTTGTCAAGTGCCCCATAGGCCAGGGCACGTTCGCCGGCGATCACATTTTGCCAGCGACGCGGGACCTCACGCGGGTGCGACATCTGGTGTTGCAGCAACTGCAATTGCTCCTCACTCCATGGGTTGACAGCCAAAGATCGCTGGATCATTCCCTGATGCGTTTGATGCAGCGCCAAGTTGACTAAATCGGCTATGATGCAGATCTGCCAATCAAATGCCGCTGCGACGCCTTGCATTGCCTGCAAACTGCGGAGTGCTCGATCGCTGTCACCATGATAGAGCGCATGTTCCACATCCAAGCTAAGCAGACGTGCCAGTGTCCGTGAGTTTTGCAATTCCTCCAATAGCGTTGCAAAACCTCGGAACTCGATCGGTTGCCAGACGGGAGTCGGGTACTGGGCGGCGGCGTGAATTTCGTCAATCACGGGCCGCATCCATTCCAAGTACTCCGCCACGGCAGGCTCCGATTTCCACTGGCCTCCCGGCTCGATTTCCGTAGGAATCGGGGCTACACCAAGATAGGGAAGCTGCTCGAGCTGAAAGCCATTGGAACCAGCGGTCGCCAAGCTGAGGATCTCGCTCCACTTGGCCGCACCTTCCTGTGAGGTGTGATCGAGAAACCAACGCGTCATCGTGGCGTCATCGACCGGGTGACCGCTGGATTGGATTCGAACCAACTCCGCTTTCACTCGCCCCACAGACCGCCACTCGTTGACCCCCAGGCTGATCGCGATCACCAGCATCAGCGCCAGCGGAATAACCGTCAAAAAGAATGGCCAGCGCAGCCAAAAGGCCTTCTTCGTCGACTTCGGTATGGGCTGCGGATTCATGGCCATGACTGTGGGATGGAGTGCGTTAGAGTAAGACTCGAGTGAGGTTTATCCGGCCGATGGCTCAACCGCTTGTAAGCTCGCTCGCTTGCCGCTCCCAGTCGGCATACCACTGGCTTGCGATCCCGCGACTGGACCTTGAAAAGCCTGGAGGAATGAAGCGTTTAAGATCATCGGCGCGGAACGATGGGCCAGCGACTCCGATGCCGTAGTGACTCAAAGGTTGACGCCAAGCGTGTGCGATTCGCGTTAGGCGTTCGGGCGTCGCCGCCTGTTGTTTACCTTGGAACAATTCCCAAAGCTCGGCGACCGCTGCCCCCACCCGCCGTTTGCGCAGCAGACTACTGCGAAGCGTGCCGACATCAATGGGCGACGCATCTACGTCATACCCGCCAAACGTCTCTGGGGGATGAGCAGCATGGCGAAGTTCCCATTCGAAGATCTGCCAACTGTGGGCGAGTGCTTGGGCTCGCGCTTGCTCGCGGCCAGATCGATTGGCCAGCATCGCAGCGGTAGTGCGGTAGACGCGGTCACCCATCCATTGCATCGCCTGCTGGTCACGGAGTTGCTGCAGCAAGACGATTTCAATTTGGTCGGCGATGTCTTGTTCGACAACTCGCTGGCTCAGCCGCATTCGCTGGGCAATCTGAGTCAGCAGACTGATCGACCGGCTATAGAGTTGGGCTACAGCCGGCTGACGTTCCTCAGCGATCGACTGAGAATCGGCGTCGGTCACCGCATTCTGCTCGAGTGCCAGCCGCGTCAGCACCGTGATGGCCCACAACCGATTGAGTACGGGCGCGCTGCTGGCATGGATCGGTCTGCTGCCGGATAAGCTCAGTTGCCGCTCGATCCAGGCGAGCTGCTGGTCCCACTGCGATTCCAGCGGCACTGCGTCCGGCCATTCCGCCGAC
>CALELC010000371.1 GCA_937904535.1 uncultured Planctomycetaceae bacterium | reverse complement strand
TTCACCGGCGACCAAGCGCAACAGGCGATCCTGGCCTTTCGTGAGCAATTTCCGGCATGTGAACTGGTGCTGCTGAGCACCTGCAATCGCGTCGAGCTGTACACCGCGGCCGCCGGATCGGCTCCGGGCCGAGATCTCGACGGCGGGCCGGACCGGACGGAGGTGCTGGAGTTTTTGGCTCAGCAGCGGCAGCTCTCGGTCGACAAACTCGTCAACACCATGATCTATCGCAGCGGGACCGAAGCGATCTCGCATCTGTTCACGGTAGCGGCCAGTTTGGACAGCATGGTGGTCGGTGAGACGCAAATCCTTTCACAGGTAAAGGAAGCGTATGATCTGGCATGTACCTGGGGCTCGGCCGGTCCACTGACGCATGCCGCATTTCAGGCCGCTAGCCGCGTCGCCAAACGCGTGCAGCAAGAGACGACCATTCATCGCAAACGCGTCAGCGTTCCGAGCGTGGCCGTCGGGGAGGTTGCCTCCGAATTCTTCGAAACGCTTGCCGGCAAAACGGTGGTGCTGATGGGGGCCGGCGAAATGGGGCGCGAAACGCTCCGCTACCTCGTCGATGCGGGCGCCGACGATGTGCGGATTCTCAATCGCAGCCGTGTGCGGGCCGAAACGATCGCGCAGGAGTTCGGTGGTCGCGTGATGGATTGGGAAGAGCTTGACCTGGCGCTGGTCGATGCGGACGTGGTGGTCGGCACCACTTCGGCGACGACGCCCATTATCACGCAAGAACGATTTGCGCGGGTGCAAGAGCAACGCCAAAACCGTGTGCTGTTGATCCTTGATCTCGCGGTGCCGCGCGATGTCGAGCCGGCGATCGGTGATTTAGAAGACGTCTATCTGTACAGCGTCGATGATTTGCAGGCGGCCTGCGAACGGAACCGGCAGGAACGCCAGCGGCAATGGCCCAAAGCCAAGCGTATCATCGATGAGGAGACCCAGCGGTTTGTCGTCGAGTTGCACCACCGCTCGACGGGGCCGGTCATTCAGCGGCTCCGTCAACATGCCGAGCAGATCCGCCAAGAGGAATGGGTGCGACTGAGCAACAAGCTCAATCAAATGCAGATATCCGATGACGCGCGCCGCGAAATCGAGATTTCACTCGACCGGGTCGTCAACAAGCTACTGCATCCCCCTTTGGCCACGCTTCGCGAAGCCGCGGCCGAAGATCACCACCGCAGCCTGCTGGAAGCACTCAAACGGCTGTTTTCACTGGGCGACTGAGGTCCACCGAGCGTCGCCAACCGCTCTGCCGGTCGGCGACCAATTACATTCAGGGCGCCATGACTGGAGGAGGTGGCGTCACCATCCAAAGCGCGACCGTGGCGTGGTCGTCGACGTTAGTACTGCGGCACATCGGGATCGATCTGCTGGCTCCACAGATCGATCCCGCCGGCGAGGCTCTGCGCCTTGTCAAATCCATTTTGCCGCAGGCCCATTACCGCGCGCATGCTTCGCACGCCGTGGTGGCAATACACGATGATCCGGCGCTCGCGATGGGGCTCGAGTTCTGACAGACGTTCGCCGAGTTCGCCCAGCGGAATGAGCGTGGCACCTGCAATCGCAGCCGTTTCGAACTCGCCCGGTTGTCGCACGTCGAGCAGCAGAAAATCTTCGTTCTGTTGCATCAAGGCGTTGGCGTCGGCAGGTTGAATTTCCAGCGGATAGTCGGTCGTCATGGCGGTTTCCGGAGGTGGGCGAGCGATCAATTCCCGCGGTGGAGCGCGGCCAAGAATCTACAGGCGGCAATTGGTAATTGCGGTTTCAAAAATCGCTGTGGCACCGATGTGCTCCAGCTTTTCCATCACATCGATGATCTCGCCCCGACGCACCATCACGCGAACCGAGCAGAGCGACGGATCTTCGAGCGAGGAAACCGTCGGCGAGTTGAATCCCGGGGTGATCGCTTCGGCTTGGCTCAGCAGTTTGCGGGGGACGTTGTATTCCAGCAGCGAGTAGTCACGAGCGATGGTCACGCCTTCGAGTCGCCGCACGACACGCGCAGCGGTTTGAGGGTCATGACACCGGCTACTTTGGATCAGCACCGTCTCGTAGCGACCGATTTCTTCGAGAATCCGCAGTCGGTTCGCTGCCAGCGTGCTGCCGGTTTCCACCAGGTCGACAATCGCGTCAGCGACCCCGAGCTGAATCATGACTTCAACGGAGCCGGAGAGCGACACCAGATGAGCGGTAGCCTTGTGCTTGGCCAGATAACGCGAAGTGACCGAGGGGAAACTGGTGGCGATGCGCGTGCCGTTGAGATCGGCAGCCGATGCGAAATCGGAGTCGTCTGGGACACAAATCGCCAGGCGGCAGCGTCCAACGCCAAGCTTCATCCGCACCTCGACTTCGACATCGGCTTCTTCCAACAGGTCGCTGCCGGTGATCCCCATATCGATCGCTCCTTCAGCACAGAGCGTCGGAATGTCGTCGGTGCGGAGGAACGTCAGATCGATCGGCAAGCCGTGGACACGGGCAAACAGGCCACGTTCTTGGCGGCGAAATTGCAGCCCGGCCTGGCGCAGCAGATCACCGGCCAAGTCGCTTAAGCGGCCCTTGCTAGGGATGCCGATTCGTAGGTTTCGCGTCTCGTCGCGTGGTGGGTTCATCAAGACCTTTCCCAGATTCAATAGTTGTTCGAGCGGCCTAGCATGCGTTTTGAGCAGGGTGGGCGACCGCTTAGTCGGCGGCAGGTGGCTTGGGCCGATTGGCTTTCTCAACCAGGCCCGACGTGCCTTCGCGACGGGCCAGTTCCGCCGCGACCTCATCGAGCGTCACGCCGCGATAAGCCATTAACGCCAAGGTGTGGTAGAGCACATCACCGGCTTCGTAGACGAAGTGAGCGCGGCCTGCGTCACCAGGTTCGTCGGCGGCCTCGATCATTTCGTCCGCTTCCTCACGCAGTTTTCGCCCCAGCTCAGCGGTTCCGCCTTGCATCAGTTTGGTCGTGTACGATCCGGGCGGCAGCGTCTGCGCCCGGTCGAGCAGCGTGCGAATGAGGCGATCGAGCGGTTCGAGCGATTGAGGCATGGTGATCGGCGGCGAACAGGACGCCGGCAGGAACGCGGGAAGCGGCAAAGTTTCGCCACATCGTAACCACCAATGCCCCTTGGCGGCAGGCCCGCCTTGCAGGATCGACAACGCCGCAGGAGCGTGACGGCGGCAGCAGGCGAGGGAGCGCCGCGGGGGTGCGAAAATTCAGAAAAAACGCGGCGACCGCACGCAGCCTGTTGCTTGTCACTGGAGCCGATGGACTACACTGACTGGGGGGTGTGCTGTCTCGGTTGCAGTGTG
>CALELC010000370.1 GCA_937904535.1 uncultured Planctomycetaceae bacterium | reverse complement strand
TGGGCGGGCCACTGCACCATGAGCCGACCGCTGGTGGCGTTGCCGAAGGCAACAAGTTCCGTGACTGGTACCAAGCCACGCTCGACAGTTACCGGCGAGTGTTTGGCGGTGATCCGCCGCAGGATATTTGGCCACCGGTGGAACAGCGGTTTGCGCATGCCGGCGAGCTCAAATGGATGAACGCCAGCCGCGAGTGGGCTGTGCCCAAGCGACTGGTCGAGGTGGGCGGCGGAGTGCTGGCTTGTTGTGTGGCTACCATTGCATCGCAGCGCATGGGTGAAGGGGACAGGCCGCACAGTGAGGCTGCGACGTCGCTCGCGGCCGCCTTTTTTCCGTTTGATCTCGGCGGTCCTGCATTTCTCTTATTTTACGCATCGCTCGGCGTGCTCGGGTTTGCGGTCATTTTGACGCTGGTCATTGCCGCCGCGGTGCGGGAGGAGCATGAAGAGCATGAGGTCCGCAGCAAAACGGTAGATGAACTCAGTACCGACGAGCTCGCTGTGCTGGCGGGCGGTGGTTCGCGGTTGGCACACGTTGCTTTGACGCGTCTGTTCGCAGAAGGCCGGATCGAAGCCACTAAGACACTGTGGTGGTACAACCGTTTCAGAATATCCGGCCCGCCACCCGCGCAGCCCGCGATCGATCGTGATCTCTACACAGCCATTGAGTCCGGTACGTCGCCCAGCGGATTGATGAAAGTTGTCAAGCCGTACTTCAAGCAGATTGAAGCGCGGCTGGTGGAAAAAGGGCTGCGGTATCCGAGCGGGCAAAAGAGCAAAGCAGCGACTTGGGTAGCGGTGTCCATCAGCTTGCTCGGCGGTCTGCGGCTGATTCAGGGGCTTGCGCTCGGCGAAGAAGTCGGATACTTGATCCTCATGATCGTGGCGTTTGTGGTTGTCGCCATGGTGACGAACGTGAGGTGGGTCAGGTTAACGCCTGAGGGAAAAAGCTACTTCAATACCGCGAATGCCACGTTCGAATCCAAATCAGCTACCGCTGCGGATCTTGATCCGGCGGAGCTGGCGACGAAGGTTGCCCTGCTCGGAGTTTCGGCGGTGGCAGGTATCGAAGGTTTGGCACCCTTGGCTGCGGTCGCCCCGTCGGTGGGCGGGGGGGCGGCGTCGACTGGTTGCGGCTCGGGCTGCGGCGGAGGTGGCTGTGGTGGAGGCGGCTGCGGCGGCTGTGGTGGCTAGAGATTGCAGCCAGTCCTGCGAGCTCTGGGATTCGCGATCCGGCGGATCGCCTGGATCCCGGTTTTGGAAACCCCGTCTCGCTTTAGGCCGCAGGTCGCAGGAAATCTTACGATGGCCGTGGAGGCTTTTCCATTCGGCCGTGAGTTGTGTGGTACTGGTCGAGAGTGTCGCACCTCGTCGTGGTGGCGAGCGGCGTCAGCTATCTTCATGGGCTTGGAGCATTGTGGTTAGACACGGAAGGAGAATGAGAGATGCGGCGGATTCGATATCAAGTGGCGTGCAGTCTCGACGGTTTCATCGCCGGGCCGGATGATGACTACAGCTGGATCACGCCTGAGCCGGCTTTTGACTTTGATCAGCACTACGCTCAGTTTGAAACGTTGCTGATGGGGCGGCGCACTTATGAGGTCGTGCGCAAGTCTGGTGACGGATTTCATGGGAAGCAGGTCGTGGTCGTCTCACGCACCTTGCGGCCCGAGCAGCATCCTGGCATCGAGATCGTGGGCGACGACCTGCAGCAGCGAATTGGCGAACTTCGCAGCCGAGCAGGCGGTGATATCTGGCTGTACGGCGGTGGCAATCTATTTGCCCAGCTATTGGCTTGGGACCTGGTGGATACCGTCGAGCCGGCAATCCTGCCGATCTTGCTTGGCGGTGGCATTCCTCTGCTGCCATCACCTGCGGTGCGGCGACGGTTGACGCTCAGCCGGCACCGGGCATATCCCAGCGGAATGATGCTGTTGGAATATGCGGTCGATAAGGGAACGTGAACTTTGGAGGACGCCGGTTGGCGTGACCGGAAGTCTAGGGGGCAGCGTAAGAGGATTAGCGAGACTTTGCAGCCTGAAGGCTGAACTCCAACGGTGGCAGCCTGAAGGCTGAAACCCAACGGTGGCAGCCTGAAGGTTGAACTCCAGCGGGGGCAGCCTGAAGGCTGAAACGGTGCGTCTGGGATGGACTGTCTTCGGCTTACCATCAGTTGGCGAATGGGTTGGCACTGCTGCTCAGCGGCAGCAGATTGCCTGAGATCTGGATGGTTCCGGGAGTGGCCAACGACTGCCCGCCGCGACCGGAGATCGACATCGCCGCCTGCCCAGATGCTCCGAACGCTTGCGAGATCCCTGTTTCCACCGCAATCGCTTCGGCTTGCGAACCGAAGGAGGCCTCGGCCTGAGCGATCCCGCCGTCTCCTGCGAAGCTGTCAGCCACGCTTCCGAAGCTGGCGGAAGAGATCGCTGCACTGCCGGAGAGCGCTTGTGCAGTCGCTTGACTGCCCAGCAACGCCTGAGCGATGGCGGTCGACTGATCGGCCGCAGCAGCGCCGGCAGTGCTGCCCAGCGCGGCCTGGGCCCGAGCGACGCTGCCATTGACCGCTAATGCTCCAGCCGTGCTACCGAACCGTGCGGTGGCTTGCGCCACACTACCGTCTAACGCTGCGGCTCCGGCAGTGCTGTGATGGGCCGCCGTGGCTTGGGCCAGCGAACCGTTCTCGGCAAAGGCCACGGCATCACTGCGATTGATGGCACTGGCAATCGCTCGGCTGCCTTGATCGGCAACCGCGTTGGCCTGGCTGCCGCGGCGGGCGACTGCCGACGCTTGACTGCCATTGGTAGCGATCGCATTGGCAGAACTGAAGCGATCGGCGCGGGCGATCGCCTGGCTGCCGTTGTGAGCCTCGGCATTGGCTTGACTGCCGCGGGTGGCGGTGGCTCGTGCGACGGAGCCTTGACCAGCGGTGGCATTGGCGACGCTGCCTCCCATGGCCCGGGCGACTGCTACGCCGCCCTGACCGTTGGCCGTAGCCTGGCTGTTGCGTCCAGCAATCGCGACGCCCACGCCTCCGTTGGAGCCACTGGCCTGGGCATTGCCGCTGAGCGTGGTGCCGGTGCCGCCATTGAGTCCCATCGCGACGCCGCGACCTGTGCGGCTTTGAATACCCATGCCGATACCGCCCTGAGCATCAAACGACATCGTGCCGCGACCGTTAGGACCGGTGACGTTCAATTGAGGGCGAAACTGAGACGACGCGCCGTTGGACCGCGTAGTTTGCAGCGTACCGACCGACTGCGACGGGAGCGCGCGGTTGCTGGGCAGCACGTTCGGTTGCGCCTTTTGGGCCCACGATCCAGCAGAACGCGCGGAGCGGCTCGGGATCGACGATGCTGAGTTTGCTGAGGGCAGCAGGCGTGATGAGAGTCCTGAGGAACGTTTCCCGCCAAAGCCTCCGAACTGGGCATGGCTCGGCAGAAGTGTGGTCGCGTTGATCAGGCCAGCGAGGAGAACCGCGGTGAAGAACGAGCATTTCATGGTTGGACTCCGGTGAAGGCTAGGATCCAGCGGGCTGAGTTGCCCGTTGTTACCTCCACCTACGACCGGCTGCGGGCCTGTTACGCTCCTCTGCGATTTTTTTGTACCAGATGACGGAGAGAGGCCAAGGAAAACTTGCGAGATGCCGGGGCGGGCGAGTTGCCTGCGTCCACATGGCCGGAGAGCACTCAAGCATGAATCGGAGGCGAAACGCTTTGTGCAGCCGAGTGTGCTGAAAACGCCGCAGCGACGCTCACCGATAACGGCCGCGTCGCTGAGCGGGTTTCTGGGCGATGAGATTGGACGAGAGTTGTCTTGCCCGAGAGCGGTGCGAGCAAGGGTGGCGCGTCTGGTGGAGGCTCACGGTCGAGAACCTCGGAGGATTGTCCTGCGATTCGCCTGCACGGCAGACGCCCTGTTTCATCCGCATGGCTGCGCCGGTGCCTTTGCGTCTGGGCGTTGCAAGAGTCGCCCGCCAAACTCACCCAACTGCATTCGGTTTGGATGACGAACCCAGACGCTCACTGCACGGAGGCGGTCTGGACTGTGGTGCTGGCCGTATCGGACTTGGCAGTGATCAACCGCACCAGTGCCGTCGCGACCGGCTCTGCGGGTTGAATCTGCAGCACCCGTTGCAGCGACGTCTGTGCCAATGCCGACTGGCCGGCGATCAAGTGGTGATAGGCCGCTAGAAACGGCAACGCCATGTCCTGGTCACCGTTGGATGCCGGAAACTGCAGCACCCGCAAGTCATGTTGGTACCGCTGGGCGTCGCCATATACGCTTTCCACCTGCTGCGCGGTCCACAGCCGTCCGAGCTTGAGCGCTTCGTAAGCGTCGAAAGCTGCTGCCCGCAGCTCGCCGCTCCGCAGGTGAATCAGCGAGCGAAACTGCCGCAAATCGCTGTTGTTCGGCGCGGTTTCGAGCAACTGGTCGACAATCAATTTAGCTTCATGGTTGTTCCCTAACCGGAACGCTTGCAGCGCAGCCGCCGTTCGCTCAGCGGGCGACGGTTGCGTCGGCGGGGCCGCCGGCTGCTGCGGTGCTGCCGCTGCAACGGGTTGTGCGACCGGAGCGGTGACAACCGGCTGCGGCACGGCCGCACGCTGAACGACAGTCGGCACCACGGTATGGTAAGTCGGCTTCCCGATCGGCGCGGGGCGAACGAAGGTGTGTGATGCCACTGGACTGCGGTACGAACCGCCGTGCGAACGGTGGCAGCCGTCACCGGCAGAGGCGTTTGCAACACACAGACAGGCAACGCACGCAGCTTGAAACGAGAGAGTACGAAACATTGCAGGAAACTCCAGGGTCAATCGATTCGGTAGACAAACAGATGCGGCAGCCACGGTCAGTGCAGCAATTGGCGAATGCGCAGTCGCACCAGTGGATGGATGGCGGGCCGAGGGCCTTCATCTAGACGGCTCAGCGCGGCAAGAGCGAGTTCCCGTTCACCCTGCACCGCCGCGTGGTAGGCGAGCAGAAAGGTTTCGGCTCTGCCGGCGGCGGTGTCGGCACGCCGGATCAAATCACGGTAGCCAGCCGAGTAGTCTTGCTTGCCACCCGCCAATCGGTGCAGTTGGTCCTGCGTCGCCGGGCCGCCGAGCAGCAAGGCGTTATGCAGGTGTGCCGCAGCCTCCTGTACATCGCCAGCGATGTATGCCCGCCATGACGCTTGCTGCTGTTCCAACGCGATGTTCTCGCCCTGGGGAGCGACGGGCCTGAGCGTACTCAGCGAGCGTGCTCCCGCTGCGTCCCGCTCTGATGAATGCTGTTGCAGACGTTCTTGCAGTCGTTGACGCAGACTCGTCTGGAGTGACTGGGACGCGGCCGGAGCGGTGGCCTGAAAGCCGAGCGATCGGCCATCGGCTGTTCTGAGTGAATCAAAGGCCGGGTGCGACAGGACTTCTGATAACGTGGGCGCGGTCCGAAATGAACCTGAGCCGGCAGATGGCGTTGTGGGGGAGGTGTCGCCTGAGGGCACCTGTGCCACAGCGATCTGCGGCACCCCAAGGATCAGCACGCTCCAAGCAAAGGCAGTGCGATAGCTAGCGGAAGGCATGATGGGGTCCTGCAAACGGAGGTGAATGGGATGCGGAAAGTCACCAACGACCTTCTCATCACTTCCACCTACGGCGTGCCCCTGGACCTGTTACGCGCGGCTTGCCCCAAAAATTTTCTAGGGTTGCGATCGATAACGCTGCAGCGCTGAACGACAGTATGACATCAAGTTCAGTTCGAGCAGCTCTTCTTCAACCGTTTCGAAACTCGCCTGGTCCAAAGAGTGGGCGACTGCCGAGATGATGGCATCAGCAAATCGCTCGCGGGCGCGATGAATCATGATCCGCACCGCTCCGCTCTGGAGTTCGCGGCCTAACCGTTGGCCCAAATGACGAGCCAAATCGGTCGATGCCCATTCAGGATGTTCCACTCGCAGCTGCAGCGCGGTGTGATAAGGTGGGCCGCCGCGGCGTTCGTCCTGTTCCAGCGCCGCCCACGCTTGGGCCAATAGCTCCTCGCGCCAACTTTGCGTGAAGGTGGCATCGCTCGCCGACAGAGCTTCCTCCGCGGATTCAGCCGCCGGTTCCTGTGGCAGTGGCACTTGGTGGCGGAGCTTGGCCGCCGTGCGGTGATGGTCAACCATCAGCCGATACACGACGGTTTTGACGTAGTTGCGAAACCGCCCGCGGGTTTGGCTGGCACTGTGGAAATCGCCACGAACCAGCCGCAGGGCGAACTCCTGATAGACTTCGTCGACTGCGTCGGCGTCACGGAGGCAAGCTTGCAGGTAGCGGCGGACACTGCCGCCGTACTGATTGAGCAGTTGCCGTTGAGCTGCTGCCGCATCCGGGGCCCCTGAGGTGCTGGCGCGGACCACCGACCACAGGGTTGGGATTTGGCTAAGATGAGGCTGCGAGGGGTCCGGCGGCGGAGCGTCGTCCTGGGCTGGTTCGGGTGAAGTCATTGGCTGCCGGACGATCACGAGTTCACGGAGCGAGTGGGCTGCTGCGGATACGCTGAAACGTATGCGAATGCTGCAGGCACCAGTCAGGCCAAGAACAATCCGTTGCATGAGAAGCGAGCATTCGCGCAACCGTCATCTGCACACGCCGAGTATAGACTGTGGGGAGCAACACCACCAACGCGCAGTGCCAGGAGCAAACAGGAGCTGACGGGCTCGCAGGGGTGAGTGCCGATGCAGAGTGAACAGGCTGACGGACCAACGCCCCAGGACGAGGCAGCGAACTTTGGGGACGCACGTTCAACCGAAGTTCCGCCGACCGAAATCCGCGACGCCGCGGCGTCGGATTGGTTGCCTTCGCGGCCACCGCCGCTGCCGTCCGCCGCAGTCCCACCCCAGGATCTCACCCAGCTTGAGCCGGGACAGCGGCTCGGTGATTTCCTGATTTGCCGAGTGCTTGGCCGTGGCGGTTTTGCTGCCGTGTATCTCGCCTTGCAGTGGTCGCTCGGCCGCGAGGTGGCGTTGAAGGTGACGTTGCCGCAGGCCGGGATGA
>CALELC010000369.1 GCA_937904535.1 uncultured Planctomycetaceae bacterium | reverse complement strand
GGTCATAGGTTGCCCGGCGAATCAACGTCCGCTTGTCTGCTGGAGGTGCAGCGGTCAAACCTCGAGCGTTCAGTTCCGTGAGAATAAACGCGTCGATCGGGTTCTGTACCCACTCGGTATCCAGTTCGGGAACCTCGGGCTGCCGAAGCGGTTGGAAGGCCCAAAACTTTCGCTCTTCTTCGAGATTTAGTTTGCCTTTGCGCGGCGTGATCGACTGCGTCTGCGCTTCATCAGGATGCCGTGCACCACCGGCGATCCACTGCGTCAGGACAGCGATTTGCTCATCGCTCAACTTGCCGTCCGGCGGCATCTGCAATGCTTCGTCGCGGTAGTTCACCGCCGACAGCAACAAGCTCTCTTCCACGTTGCCGGGGACGATACTCGGTCCCGAAGTCCCGCCGGCGAGCAATTCAGCATAGCCATCGACGCGGAGCTCACCTTCCTGTTGATCCGGCCCGTGGCACTCATAACAGTGCTCCACCAACAGCGGCCTGACTTTGGATTCGAAGAACGTCAGATCCGGTTCACTCGCCTGCTCAGCGAACGTTGAACACTGACTAAAACTCAATCCGGCAGCGCACAGAATCGGCAGGAGGGAGGATTTTAACACGGTAGGCGGGTCCTCGATGGGTGGGTCGAAGCGTCAGCCATTCTAACAGATCAGACGAGAAAAACGCAGCGCAAGCTGGCAAAATTTGCCGCTACTTGCTGCAGCTGCTGATGGCAGGAAGAATGCCTTTACCGCCAGTTCGGCGGAAACATCACCCCCTACCGACTCAAACCGCGCTTCTATGGCTTTTCAATTCAAACGAAAGGAGACCACCGAGGAGGGCCTACGACGCATCGCTCGGGAGCAAATCGAGCGAGCGCTGGAAGAAATCGACGCCGCTCAGTTGGATCAGTCCACCAAGATTCATCAGGTCCGTAAACGTTGCAAAAAATTACGCGGATTGATTCGGTTGGTGCGGCCGGCGCTCGGCAAAACCTATAAGCACGAGAACGCTTCCCTACGAGATACCGCGAGACTGCTCTCGGATCTGCGTGATGCAAATATCTCGCTCCAAACGTTTCAATCACTCATTGAGGATTGTGGCGCCGACGCCCATCAATTCCTCCGCATCGGCGAACGGTTGCAGCAGGATCAATACGAGCGGACGGGTGACGGGCAGACCGTGGACAGTGCCTTGCAGAGGGTACGGCAGCGACTGGCGGACACTTCCGATCGCGTCGGCCAGTGGTCGCTCAAATCAACAGGTTTTGAGGCGATCGGCGGTGGTTGGAAACGCACCTACACTGCAGCGCGGCGGGCGCTGCGCAAGGCACAGGCTCAGCGGTCTGCCGAGGCGCTGCACGTGTGGCGCAAAGAAGTGAAGTATCACGGCTATCAGTGCCGGCTACTGGAGGCAGTCTGGCCGGTGATGCTGGAAGCTCGCAGCGACGAAGCGGGACGCCTGGGTGACTGGCTTGGCGCGGACCACGACCTAGCGGTCCTTTGTCAGCAGTTGCTGGAACAGCCGGAGCGGTACGGCGATTCTGAACCGGTCGATGCACTGAGTGAGTTAATCGATCGCCGCCGCCAATGGTTGCAACGCCGCTGTTTCCGCTTGGGTAAGCAGCTATTTGCTGAAGACAAGGCCAGCTTTGCGCGCCGCTATCAGCGTTATTGGAAGGTCTGGCGCAAACGCTAAGCGGGATGCGCCGCAGCGTTTGCTGGACGCCGCTAACGCTGGCGCAACGTTTGCACCCACTGCAATTTCCAGTTGCGCTCGATTCTCGAGCATCCCCCGTTCACCGGTGCGCGGAGGTCGATCGGACGTTCGGATCAGCCGGCCACTGCGTCTGCAACGCCTGGGTCGGACGCCAACCGGTTCGTCAATCTGGAGATACCGAAATGCGTAAGACAATCTTTGCTGTGATGAGTGCATGCGCACTAGTCGCAGTCCCGGCAATCGCTCAGCAAGACGCGGGCACACCCGCGCCGGCCAGCGATCAACCGCAAGCCAGCCAAGCGCAGACGCTCGACGCCCAGGCCAACCAGCGCGGCCGTCGTCAGGCGGGGCAGCGTGGCCCCGCGATGCGTGCCAGCGACCTCAACGGCATGGAAGTCCGCAACGCTCAGAACGAAGACCTAGGCACCATCGACGACCTGGTGATCGACCTGCAAACGGGCCAAGTTCGCTACGCGGCGCTCTCATCCGGTGGCGTGCTGGGAGTGGGCGCTAAGTTGTATGCCGTCCCGTGGAATGCCTTCCGGCTGCAGCGCACGGACAACGACAACTACCACCTGCTGCTCAATGCGACGCCTCAGCAGTTCGAAAACGCTCCCGGCTTTGACAAAGACAACTGGCCGAATATGGCTGACCCGCAGTGGCGTACCACGAACGATGCCTACTACAACGACAGCGGCATCAATACACTCCGCCGCGACGGCAACCGCGGCCGTGGCCCCGGCGGCGTGCGCGCCGATGGTGATCGTGTGCGTCCCGAAAGTGGCGTGGGCCCGGAACGTGGTATCCGCAGCGGTGCGGCTGCCGGCAGCGGCGCGGGTGTCGACACCACCGCCGGCGATCTGCCGGAACGGGGTGACCGAATTCGCACGCCGGGCGAACAGGCCGACGCCAACCGCGATGCCGCGGCTGACCCCAACGCGCCGGCACCACCCAGTGAGAACTAAGTCGCTCTCCACAGATCTGTGGAACTGATGGCCTCCCGGATGCCCGCTCCGCGGTGCATCGGGGAGGTTGTTTCTGTGCCGCAGGGAACTGAAGAACCAATGGCAGATGTCGCACAGGAACCCAGCGGACCACTGACAGCCCGCCGCGCAGGCCTGCTGTATGTCAGCGACTCGGATCCAGGGATTCAGCGCCGCCGCTGCGGCCGCGGATTCACCTACCTTTACGCTGATGGCCGCCCAGTCCGTTCGGACTCGATCCTGGAACGCTTAGAAGCGCTCGCCATTCCACCGGCCTGGGACGATGTATGGATTTGTCGCAGCCATCGCGGTCATCTCCAAGCGACCGGCCGCGATGACCTCGGCCGCAAGCAATACATTTATCATCCGCGCTGGCAAGAAGCGACCGCCGAGCAGAAGTACGGCAAGTTATTGGTCTTTGGTCAAACCCTGCCACGGCTGCGACGAAAACTGATGCAGCAAGTCGCCGAGCCCGAGCCGACGCTGGAACGAACCGCCGCGGCCGCGTTGCTGTTGATGGACCGCACCGCCATTCGCGTCGGCAATGAAGAATACGCACGGCGGAATCGATCGTACGGACTGACGACGCTCCGGCGCACGCATCTCCGCGAGTGCGATGCGGGGGTGCGACTGCGATTTGTCGGCAAATCGGGCTTATGGCATGACTTCACGATTAGCGATCCCCTATTGGTATCGCTGCTGCAACAGTATGCCGCGCTGCCAGGAAAGAACTTATTCAAATATCGTGGCGCTGATGGGCGTTTGGTGCGGATCGGTGCCAGTCACGTCAATCAAGAACTGCGTCGTTTGTCGGGCTTGGACATCACCGCCAAAGACTTTCGCACTTGGAAGGCATCAGCCCTCGTCGCTGGTCATTTGTTTGATGCAGTATCCCGCGGCGAGTGTTCTCCTCCGCGCCGCGTGATCGGTGCGGCGGTGAGCGGAGCTTCTGAGCTGCTCGGCAATACCGCAACCGTGTGTCGGCATTCTTATATCGTCCCCCGCCTGCTCGACAGTTTCCTCAACTGCGAGTTCACCGAGTTTTGCAAACGTCAGAAGCCGCGCGACTCGCGCTGGATGAGCCGCCACGAACGTGTGCTGCTAGAGTTTCTGGCAACCGAGCAGGCTTGTGCGGCAGCGATGGAATGACGTTTGCCCCAACCTGTTGCCCGCGCCTGTTTGCCCACGTCCAATGACTTTGGCCTGTGACCAAGCGACCACCCGCCCTTGCTCAGGAACCGAATCGATGTCCGCTGCAATCCCATCCACCCAACAAGCGATCGCGCTCGCCTCGCGCCCCGCAGGATTACCGCAAAGCGAAAACTTCAAGCTGGTCGAGATCCCGGTACCTCAACCCACCGAGCACCAATTCTTAGTTCGCAATCGCTGGATGTCGGTCGATCCTTACATGCGCGGCCGCATGCGTGCCGGGAAAAGTTATGTTCCGCCGTTCGAGCTCGGCGAACCGCTGCAAGGCGGTTGTGTTGGCGAAGTGGTCGCATCCCACCACCGCGATTTTCAGGTCGGCGATTATGTCCTTGGCCAAAGGGACGGGTGGCGAGAGTACTGGGTCTCGGACGGGGACGGCGTGTCGGTGATCGATACCGACGTTGCGCCGCCACAGGCCTACCTGGGCGTGTTGGGCATGACCGGGATGACCGCGTATGTCGGCCTGATTGCGATCGCCAAATTGCAAGCCGGCGAAACCGTGTTCGTCTCCGCCGCCAGCGGCGCGGTGGGTTCAGTCGTTTGCCAAATCGCTAAACAGCGCGGCTGCCGCGTGATCGGCAGCGCCGGCTCAGATGCCAAAGTGCAGTGGCTCAAGTCGGTCGCTGGCGTCGACGAAGCGATCAACTATCGCGAAGTTGACAATCTTTCAGCCAAGCTAGCGGAACTGTGCCCTCAGGGAATCGATGTCTATTTTGAAAACGTCGGCGGCGAGCACCTCGAAGCGGCAATCGACAATCTGAACAACTTTGGACGGGTCGCCGCTTGTGGCATGATCTCGACTTATAACGATTCAGAACCTCAGCCCGGCCCTCGCAATCTGTTTAAAGTGGTCGCCAAACGGCTACGGATCGAAGGCTTTATCGTTCGCGACCACCTTGATATCCAGCAGCGGTTTTGGCGGGAAATGACCGGCTGGATCAGCTCAGGAGCGATCAAGTGGGAAGAAACCATCACGGAAGGCTTGGAAAACGCCCCTGAAGCGTTCATCAATCTGTTTCACAGCAACAAGCTCGGCAAAGCACTCGTGCGGCTGTGAAGCCGCCTGCACGACTTCACAGCGTCAGCCCTAGATTCGACTGATTGTTTTGTTAGGAAACCAGTTGGGAGATCACACGGCCGTGAACGTCGGTCAGTCGGAAAGGCCGGCCGGCATAGTTAAAGGTCAGCCGCTCGTGATCGATGCCAAGCTGATGCAGAATGGTGGCTTGGATGTCATGCACATGGACCGGCGATTCGACCGGATGGAAACCGAGCTCATCGGTTTGCCCAATCGTCTGGCCCGTGCGAATGCCGCCACCGGTCATCCACATCGTAAACGCCTGCGGATGGTGATCTCGCCCGCTAGAGCGGCCCAGCGCCGCACTGGCTTCGACCATCGGTGTGCGGCCAAACTCGCCGCCCCACACGACCAGCGTTTCCTCAAGCATCCCACGCTGTTTGAGATCTTTGATCAGCGCCGCACACGCTTGATCGATCACCTTGCACTGATTCCGTACTCCCTGTTCCACTTGCGAATGGTGATCCCAATCGCCGTGGTAGAGCTGAATGAACCTCACACCGCGTTCAGCCAGGCGGCGAGCCATCAGGCAGTTGTTGGCGAATGATACCTTTCCCGGCTCCACACCGTACATTTGCAGCGTCGCCGCATCTTCATCGGAGTAATCCATCAGCTCAGGGGCGCGGGCCTGCATGCGATACGCCATCTCATAAGCTTCCATCCGCGTGGCGATCTCGGGATCGCCGATCAGCGCCAACTGCCGCTGATTGAGTTTTTGAATCAAATCGAGCGTTTGCCGCTGAGTCTGGGCGTTCACTCCGGACGGGTTGCCGATATGCAGAATCGGATCGCCTTCGCTGCGAAAGGGGACACCCTGAAATTCACCGGGCAGGAACCCGGAATCCCACATCGCCGCCCCGCCGGACAAATTGCCGCCGCTGTTGAGCACCACGAATCCGGGCAAGTCATCCGCTTCGCTGCCGATCCCGTAGGTCAGCCACGCCCCCATGGCGGGACGACCGGGCAGCGGCCCGCCGGTGTTGATCAACAACTGCGCCGGAGCGTGATTGAACTGGTCAGTGTGTACGGTGCGAATGATCGCGAGGTCGTCAGCGATTGACGCGGTATGCGGCAACACCTCGGCGATCTCTGCGCCCGACTCGCCATGGCGGTCGAAACGAAAGCGTGGCGCTAGCACCGCCGCATCGGGCTGGATGAATGCGTAGCGTTGGCCGTCGATGACCGATGGCGGCAACGGTTTGCCTTCCAGCTCAACGAGCTTCGGTTTGTAGTCGAACAAATCGAGTTGGCTCGGCGCACCAGACATGAACAAATAGATCACCCGCTTGGCCTTGATCGGATGATGCAGCCCTGCGGCCGGCGTGGCAGCGCTCGGCGAAGCGGCCAACGCTCGATTGCCCTGACCACAGAGCAGCGACGCCAGCGCCATCTTGCCGATACCGATGCCGCAGGTTGCAAACAATTGGCGGCGAGTCAAATACGCCAGGGTTGAATGATTCATGGCAACGTGATGGTTTCGTCTAGGTTCATCAGGGCGCGGGCGACAAGCATCCAGGCGTCGACTTCAGGTGTTTCCAGACCGCGGTGAAACGCCAGGATCGCCTGCAATTCATCGTCGCTCGGCGGACGGGTCAGCAGCCGCCGAAAGATTTCAGTCGCGATTTGTTCGGGCTCGCGGTCGGGGACGCTGCGACGCGCATCATCGGCGAGCGCCTGTGCGACTTCGACAAACATGCTGTCGTTGAGCAGCGTCAGCGCCTGCAGCGGTGTGTTGCTGCGATCCCGTCGCGGCTGGCAATTTTCACCCGTCGGTCCGTCAAACACGCTCAGCGCCGCAAAGGGGGCTGTCCGTTTGGCAAACGTGTAGAGCGAGCGGCGAAAGCGGTCAGCACCGGTCGATTCAGTCCAGCGAAAGCCGCCATAGGCTTGGGCGGTGACGCTTTGCGGCTGCGGCGGGTAAACGCTTGGGCCGCCCCAGCGGCGCGTCAGCAACCCAGCAGCGGCCAACAACGAGTCGCGAATCCGCTCGCCTTCCAGCCGCCGCCGCGGTCCTTTGGCCAGCAAGCGATTGTCCGGATCGACCTTTTGCAGGTCCGGGCGCACCTGAGCGGCTCGCTGGTAAACATCGGACAACACTAACTGGCGATGCAGACGCTTGAGCGACATTCCGCCGTCCACAAAGTCGATTGCCAAGTAGTCGAGCAGTTCCGGATGCGACGGCGGTTCGCTCTGGGTTCCGTAGTCGCCAGCCGTGTCGACGATCCCGCGGCCCAATAATTCACGCCAAGCCCGGTCGACTGTCACCCGTGCAAACAACGGGTTCGCAGGGCTGACCAACCACTGGGCCAGCTCCAGCCGATCGCTCGGTACAGACCCGCGATTCGCAAAAATTGCCGGAATCCCGGGCTCGACCAATTCGCGAGGCTGCAAGTATTCGCCGCGGTGATAGCGGTGCGTCTGGCGAGCATCCTCCTGCGGACGCTGCCGCATAACCAGCGTGCGGACAGGCTCAGGCAACTGCCGCTGCAACGCCTCGATCGGCTTGCGAGCTTCGGCAAGCAGATCGCTTGACGAGATGAATTGCCGGCAGAGCGCTTGCTGCAGTTCATCGCTCAGCGGTGCCGCAGGATCTTGTGCCGCCTGCCAGAGTTTCGCTTCGACATCGGCATCCAGATTCAGAGCCACCGCTACCCGTGGCTTGTCCGGCTGAGGCTCAGCGGGTTCCGCCGTGGCGCTTGCCGAGCGAATCGGATCAGCGGCTACGGCGATCCGAAACCGTCCCAGTGGCGCCGCAAAATGCCGCTCGAAAACCATTTCGATGGTCCATGGTCCGGTCGGCCGGAACGGCTGGTCAAAGTTGGCCACCCAGCGATTTGCTTGGCCCTCAGCCCCGCTCGTCGACCATCCAGTGGAACCTTCGCCATCGATCACATTGGCGGCATCGGCCGAACCGCTGCCGATGCTGATCTTGCCAAAACTGGCCGAGGCATCGCGGAGCTTCACCGGTTCGCCAGCATGCAGGATTCGCAGTTCGCTGAGGAAGAAGTCACCCCGTCGGCCTTCGTAATAGGCCATCCCCGGCCCGCCGGCGGGCAACGACTCGTGCGGCAACGCCTCAAGCCGAATCGCAGTGAATGGGGCGTCTCCCGCGGCGGCCTCAAACTGCAGCGTGTAGACATCGCGTTTGGTCACGTCTCCGGAGGCAAGGATCGAGCCGTCTTCCAGCGCTCGCAGGATCGGCAGCGTCGTCTTCATTTGCTGCGGAACCACCACCTGCCAATTCGTCGCTTGGCTGCGGAGCGTGTCTTTGAATTGCTGGAATGCGGCCCGCACGCGCGTTGCCAGCGAGTTCTCATCGGTCGCCGATTCGGCGGTCGCCGCCTTATCGGTTGGCTGCGGTTCCGTAAGGTAGGTCGCCACCAACGCTTCTTCGGCTTGCCGAATCTGCGTGGTGATCTGCTCTCGCCGCTGAGCGACGGCCGGATCGGCAACCGCCTGCTCGGTATCGTCGGCACCGTTGAGCAGGGCGAAGAGTGCGTAGTAGTCGGTATGAGTGATCGGGTCATACTTGTGCGTGTGGCACTGGGCACAACCAATCGTCAGCCCCATCCAGACCGTCCCTGTGGTCGCTACCCGGTCGGTCAAAGCATGAAAGCGAAACTCCTCCGGATCGATTCCCCCTTCTTCATTGAGCATCGTGTTGCGATGAAAGCCGGTAGCGATACGGTCGTCGATGGTCGCGTCCGGCAACATGTCGCCCGCCAGTTGCCGAATACTGAACTGATCGAACGGCATGTCGGCACCCAACGCCGCCAACACCCAGTCGCGATACGGCCAAATCGTGCGGGGGCGATCCTTTTCGTAGCCATTGGTGTCGGCGTAGCGAGCGAGGTCCAACCACGGCCGTGCCCAGCGTTCTGCGTATTCAGGTCGTGCCAGCAAGTTGTCGACCAACCGCGTGTAAGCCAGCGGCGACGGATCCGCAACAAACGCATCAGCTTCCTGAGGCGTCGGCGGGATTCCGATCAGGTCGAGGTACACGCGGCGGACGAGCGTGTAGGGATCGGCGGGCGGCAACGGTTCTAGCTCGGCTTCCGCCAACCGCGCGTTGATCAACCGATCGATGGGCCCTGCCGCTGGGAGCATATCGTTGGCTGGGATTTCGGGGGCCTGCGGTGGCACAAATGCCCAGTGCTGTTCGTACGGTGCCCCCTGGTCGATCCAGCGGGCGAGGATCTCGATTTGCTCCGCGGTAAGCGGTTCGTGCGGCCCGGAGGGAGGCATCCGCAGGTCTTCATCTGTGCTGCTGATGCGTTGCCAAAGTTCACTTGCTTGGTGGTCTCCGGGTTGAATGGCCGCGTATCCGCCGCGGTCGGCCACGGCGTCGCTCGCTAAGTCGAGCCGTAGGTCTGCTTCGCGGGCGGCTTCATCGGGACCATGACAAGTGAAACACTTTGCCGCCAGAATCGGCCGGACCTGCCGCTGAAAATCGATCCGTCCTGGTTCCGCAGCGCCGGCGCCGGTCAGTACCCCCAGCGCCGTGGTCAGGAACACGCCTCCGTAAATCGAGCGACGAAGCGCAGCTAGCCGCCGAACTGGCCAGAATCGCACACGTTGACAGACGGTCATGAGCAACTGATGAGCAAGGAGAGGCGGGGGGCGGACGGGGTCAATGCAGGCAGCGACACAGGCCGCCAGTCGCGGCAGCGGCCGAGCGAACCTGTAGTTTACCCTTCGAGCCACATTCTGGCGACCAATTTGCCCTTGATTGCCGCCTCAGCAGGCAGCCCTGCCCGCTAGACACTTCACGCTGCGCAGCAACAAAGCAAGAGCTAGCCCATCGCCGCCATCGTTTTACGGAAGCGGGACAGGGTGATGCCGAAAAAGAGCGCGCCGATCACCAACAGCGAAAAGAACTGCGGCCAGACGATCGCCAGGCCGGCGCCGCGATAGAGGATTCCTTGCGCCAGCATCACAAAGTGAGTCGTGGGAGCCCCAAGCATCACCAGTTGCACCCATTCCGGCATGCTCTCGCGCGGCGTTGAGCCGCCCGAGAGCATTTGCAGAGGAAGCAAAATCAAAATCAACAGCAAGCCGAACTGGGGCATCGAACGGGCGAACATCCCCAGGAAAATCCCCATCGAGGTGGTCGCAAACAAGTGCAGCGCGGTGCCGCCCAAGAACAGCCATTTGGAACCTTCGATCGGTACCGACATCAGCCCTTCCACCACCACGACCAGCGAAAACCCGGTCGCAAGTAGCACCACCAATCCCATCGCCGCAACTTTGCTCGTCATCACTTCCCAGGGAGTCACCGGCATCACCAACAAATGCTCGATGGTGCCGCGCTCCCGCTCACGAATCAGCGCCGCCCCGGTCAGGATGATCGACAGCATCGTCACCTGATTGATCAACTGCATCACGGCTGCGAAGTACGACTTACTCAGTTCGGGATTGAAACGAACTCGGCTCGCGATCTCGACGGGCAGCGTGGGGTTGCTGCGATACCGTTCAGCGAACGCGCGGACCTCGCCCGTGACAATCGTCTGCACATAGCCGCCGCCCGTAAACGCTTGGCTGACACGCGTGGCATCAACGTTCAACTGAATCGCCGGGTTGTTTCCAGCCAACACGTCACGCTGAAAATCAGGAGGAATATTGAGGGCGAAGGTGTCCAAACCAGCATCCATCCGCGCGTCCATCTGGTCCTGCGTGATCACTTCCGGCCGCAGAAAGTAGGGCGGATAAAACGCGCCGATGATCCGCGCCGACAGCGGCGAACGGTCTTCATCCACGATCGCAATCGGAGCCTTGTTCAATGTCTCCGGCACGGCGGTCCCACCTGAGTGCACTCCAACCGTGAACGCATACAGGATCAAGACCAGCATGATCGGGTCACGCAGCAGCCCCGAGATCTCCTGGACCCCCAGATTCCAAACATTGCTTAGCCGCATCCGTCACGTCTCCTGTTTCTTCAGCAGCGCCACGCTCAGCGTCACCAGAACCGGTGCGGCGATCAGCAGCGGCACCAAAGAATCCTGCAAATCACCTACCCCCAACGCTTTCGAAAAGGTGCCACGCGAGATCGTCAGGAAGTGAGTTGTAGGATAAACCCGACCAAAAATCGCACCGAATCCTTCGAGTGAGGAAACGGGGTCGATCATGCCGGAAAACAAAGTCGCCGGTAACACCGTCAGCACAGCGGTGCCAAAGATCGCAGCGATCTGGCTGCGCATAAATGTCGATATCAACAGCCCGGTTGCCGTCGCACAGACCACATACACCAGCGCACCGGTCGCTTGCGCCAGCAAGCTGCCCTTGAACGGCACTCCAAAGACGGTGACCGCCAACAACGTCAGCAACACATAGTTGAGCATCGCCAGAGCGATATAAGGCAACTGTTTGCCAAGCAAGAACTCCAGCCGTGTAACGGGCGTCGCATAAAAATTGATGATCGAGCCGAGTTCTTTCTCACGCACCACGGACAGCGACGCTAACATCGCAGGAATCAACATCAACAGCAGTGGAATCACCGCCGGCACCATCGCAACCAAGCTTTTGACATCGGGGTTGTAACGAAAACGCGTTTCGACACTCGCCGCGGGGAGAGCCGAACTCGCTCCCATCAGATCAGCGGTTTTTGTTGCGAGCCACTGCGCGTGCATCCCTTGTACATAGCCGCGGATCGTCTCAGCGCGCTGGGGCATGGCGCCATCGATCCACACACCGATTTCGACGTGCTCTTGACGCAAAACTCGACGCCCGAAACTCGGCGGGATTTCGATCGCCAGGCCGATTTCGCCAGCCTGCATCCGCCGATCGAGCTCTTCATAGTCAAAGAGCGCTGACCGCTGAGTGAAATAACGTGAACCGGCCAGGTTATAGATGTAATCGCGGCTGACACTCGACTGGTCGCGGTCCAACACCGCGAAGGTAAGTTCTTCGACATCCATGCTGATGCCATACCCCATGATGAACAGCAGGATCACGCTGCCCAGCACCGCCATCGTCGCCCGCACCGGGTCACGACTCAGTTCCAGCGATTCGCGGCGGCTGTAACTCAGCAGCCGCCGCAGGCTAAAGCCGCGATCTGTCGGCGCAGGCTCTGGCCGCGCCGCCGCAGGTGCCGATGCAAGCTGAGAATCGGGCTGATTGGGCAGCGAGACTGGCACCTCGGCTTGTTCAGCGGCTTCCTCCAAATAGCTGATGAACGCTTCTTCGAGCGATGCGACGCCCCGGCGCTCAACGAGTGCCGCTGGCGTATCACTGACCAGCACCCGCCCAGCATGCATCAGCGAAATCCGGTCACAACGCTCCGCCTCATTCATAAAGTGAGTCGACACAAAGATCGTCACTTGATCGCGCCGCGACAGTTCAACGAGCAATTGCCAAAAGCTGTCGCGAGCCACCGGATCGACGCCCGAAGTCGGCTCATCGAGAATCAGCAACTCGGGCTCGTGGATCAGCGCCACCGCCAGTGACAGACGTTGCCGCTGGCCCAGCGGCAACGAATCCGGCAGACTGTCGAGAACCTCCTGCAGTCCGAATCGCACAGCGGACCGGGCAACTCTGGCCGGGATCTCTCCGGGCGGCACCTGAAACAGCCGAGCGTGCAGCACCAAGTTCTGACGCACGGTGAGTTCAGAGTAGAGCGAGAACGCTTGGGACATGTAGCCGACGCGTCGCCGCACTTCCAGATCCTGGGCTTCCACCTGTTGGCCCAGCAGCCTGGCTGCACCTTCGCTGGCGGGCAGCAGCCCGGTGAGCATCTTCATCGTGGTCGTCTTGCCACAGCCATTCGACCCCAGAAAGCCGAAGATCTCGCCGCGTTCGATCCGGAACGAGACGCGGTCGACGGCAGTGAAGTCGCCGAACCGTTTGGTCAGTTTCTGAGCTTCGATCGCTACCTCGCGCTGCGCGGACGGATGCGGTGGGATTTCCACTTCCCGGTGGGCTTTGCGTTTCTCTTCCGGCAACAGTTGGATGAACGCCGCTTCGAGCGATCGCGACTGCGTACGGGCAAGCAATTCCTGCGGCGTACCGCTGGCGAGCACGCGGCCGTCATCCATCGCCACCAGCGTGTCAAACCGGGCTGCTTCATCCATGTAAGCCGTGGCAACCAAGACACTCATGCCGGGCTGCGTGTGCTTGATTCGTTCGACCAGTTCCCAAAACTGGCGACGCGACAAGGGATCGACGCCGGTCGTCGGCTCGTCCAAGATCAGCAATTGCGGATCGTGAATCAAGGCACAACACAGGCCGAGTTTCTGCTTCATCCCGCCGGACAATTTGCCGGCCGGTCGATCGGCAAACGGCGCGAGGCCAGTACTCTCCAACAACTCGCCGATCCGCCGTGTCCGCTCGCTGTGCCCCTGTCCGAACAACCGGCCAAAGAAGTCGACATTTTCAAATACGGACAGCGTCGGATACAGATTCTTACCAAGTCCCTGCGGCATGTAAGCGATCTGCGGCACGACTTGCCGCCGCTGACGCGCATCAGTGATGTCGACTCCGAGCACATGCATCTGGCCAGCCTGCAGCCGCCGCACTCCAGAAATCAGAGCGAGCAAGCTCGATTTGCCGACTCCGTCGGGACCGATCAGTCCGACCATCTGCTCGGCTGGCACCTCGAGCGTCAGATCATCTAAAGCCTTCCGATTTCCATACTGCAAGCTGATGCCGCTCATCCGCACAACCGACGCAGCGGCGTCGCTGACATTGGGGACACGCATGCTCATTCGGGCAATCGCACCTCAAACTGAGGCGGCCAGGCGACGTCGCTGTTGATGCGCACATAAGCCATCCCCGGCAACCCGGTCTTCACCATCCGGATATAACGTTTCAAGATTTCCGGATCGATCTGCGCACGGACCTGAAACATCAACTTTTGGCGTTCCTCAGCGGTCTCGACGGTCTTCGGAGTGAACTGCGCCACATCCGCGACATAAGTGATTTTGGCTGGAATGACATACTGAGGGGCGGCATCAAGAATCACCCGCGCCTCAGCTCCGATGCTGATTCGCCCCGCATCAGCGGTCGGCAAAAAGAAAGTCATATAGACATCGCTCAGGTCAACCAGATTGACCACGCGTCCGCCGGCGCCGAGCACCTCACCGGGTTCGGCGATCCGGTACTGCACGCGTCCGCTGCGGGTGGCGACGAGCGTGGCATCATCGATCTCCGCCTTGATCCGCAGGATGCGTGCCTCGGCGGCCTCGACCGCTGCTTCGGCCTGAATGACCTCCGACTGCGCGGTGCTGATCGCCGCGTCCGCGCCGGCAACATTCGCCTCAGCCGATTTGAGCGCCGCTTGGCTGCTGAAGAAAGACGCACGGATCTGATCGAGTTCTTCGATCGAGGTGGCATTGGACTGAGCCAGTCGTTCAGCTCGCTCCAGGTTTTTCTCGCTGAGCACCCGTTCGACCTCGCGTTGACGCACCACCGCTTCGGCCGCCGACTTCTCGCTCTCGCGCTGGCGGACATTGCTTTGAGACGTTTGCACCAACGTTTGTGCTCGCCGCAGTTCGGCCTGAGCCTCCTGAAGCTGGGCCTGCAGCACATCGGTATCCATCTGGGCCAGCACATCGCCGACTTCGACAAAATCCCCTTCTCGAACTTCGATCGCTTCCAACCTGCCGGCGGCGAACGTGGCGATATCGATCTCGGTGGCCTCGATGCGGCCATTGCTGGCCGCGAACCCTGCGGGCAGATCCGTCGTCTGACGATTGACCCAGGCGTAATAAGCGAGTCCCCCGAGCAGCGCCACCATCACCAAC
>CALELC010000368.1 GCA_937904535.1 uncultured Planctomycetaceae bacterium | reverse complement strand
GATCGATCACTCGCTGCTCAATCCAACGCTCACCAGCAGTGACTTGGAGGCAGGAATCGATCTGGCTTTGGCGTACGATACGGCCAGTGTCTGCATCATGCCCTACTACCTGCGACGCTGTGCTGAGCGCTTGGCGGGGAGCACCGTGATGCCGAGCACCACGATCGGCTTTCCGCATGGTGGGCATACGTCGGCTGTCAAAGTCGCCGAAGCTCGGCAAGCTCTCGCCGATGGTTGCCGCGAGCTGGACTTGGTGGTCAATATCTCCCAAGTCTTGAGCGGCGATTGGGATTACGTGCGAGAGGATCTCCGGGGCGTGATCGACGTGGCACACGAGGCCGGTCAGAAGGTCAAGGTGATCTTTGAAAACTGCTACCTGCAGGACGACCACAAGCGACGGTTGTGCGAACTCTGCGGCGAACTGGGAGCCGATTGGGTGAAGACCTCAACCGGCTACGGCACCGGCGGCGCGACGCTCGAGGATTTGGAGTTGATGCGGCGACATGCTCCGGAATCGGTACAAGTGAAGGCCGCTGGTGGAGTACGCGACTTCGCGACGCTGCTGCAGGTGCGGAAGCTCGGAGTCAGCCGTGTCGGTGCCAGCCGCACGCAAGAGATCTTGGAAGAGTGCCGCAGTAGTCTTGGCCTGCCTCGCTTGAATATCGCTGCCAGTGGGCCGGCCGGTTACTGATGGCTCGGAGTGATTCCGTCGGTTTTGCATCTACGGTGAAGGAAACTCATGTCCACGACCTTCAAGGTCCTAGTCGTAGACGACAGTCCGACGCAGCAATTGCAGATTCAGATGCTGCTGGAGAACGATGGTTACCAGGTGCTGCTGGCCGCCAACGGTCTGGAAGCGCTGGAGGTCATCGGCAAGCAAATGCCCGACATTGTCGTCACCGATCTGCAGATGCCGGAGATGAATGGGCTGGAACTGGTCAGCGAGATCAAATCGCGGTATCCGACGCTGCCGGTGATCCTCACCACGGCCGTCGGTAGTGAGTCGATCGCGGCGCAAGCGCTGCATCTCGGGGCGACCAGTTATGTCCCCAAACGCGATCTGGGTGAGATGCTCTCGGAAACCGTGGGTCAGGTCCTCGACGTGATCCGCGCGGCCAGCGACGCTCAGCAGGTCGCCGCGAATATCATCCGCTCGGAGGTCCATTTCGAGATTGGCAACACCGAGTCGCTGGTGCCGAGCATCATCGCGCGAATGGAAAAACTGCTCGCCGAGCTTTCTTTCTGCGACGAGATGGAATGGATGCAGATGGCGATGGCCTTGGACGAGGCGATTGTCAACGCGATCTTTCACGGCAATCTCGAAGTCGCCACCGAACTGCGTCAGGTCGATAGCGGCAACGCGTTTTTTGATCTGGTCGCCGAGCGAAAGCAGCAGCAGCCCTACTGTGACCGGACCGTGCAGATCTCGCTTTGGGCCACGCCGCAAGAGGCGACGTTTGTGGTTCGCGATTCCGGTCAGGGATTCGATGCATCCAACCTGCCCGACCCCACCGACCCTGCCAACCTCGAACGGGCCGGTGGCCGCGGGCTGCTGTTGATTCACTCGTTTATGGATCAAGTGCGTCACAACGCCCGCGGCAATGAGATCACGATGATCAAGCGGAAGCCGAATCCGTCGGCTCGGCGTCAGGACGATGACGCCGAGGACGATTGATCGGCTGAGGTTGACTCCGAGGCGGCTGGCTCCAGCTGCTCGGTGGCAGGTTTACGTTTGCCTTGAGGACCCGGCTTGCGTCCGCGGATGCGGCCCGACTCCACCGGAATGAAGCGGTCGCTGATGTTCATCATCAGCTTGCTCAGGCACAGCTTGTTCATACTGGTCTGGTGCTCTTCGGCCTCGACCTTGAGCGTCTCGTGAACGCTCGTCGGCAGACGGACGGTGATCATCCGCTGCGGCTCTGCCGATTCGCCTTTGCCGGAATCGCTGCTTCGCAGCGCGGTGAGCATCTCCTGAACTTCGAGGAACTCCTCGGACGATTCCCAGTGGCGGAGCTCTTCCACGTTCTGAAACAGCTGGCGAACAACCCCATCGACACCGAGGATCTCTCGATAGAACACGACCCAGCTGTCCGATTGTGGGAAGACCTCGATGGCGATGCGGCGAGCTTCGTGGGGGCGTTTTCGCAGCGGTAGTCCGGATTTGACTTTGGGAACTCGGATCGTGCGGGACGCGGACGCCTCTCCGGCGGTTCCCGTCTGTCCCGGTGCGGGGCCGGCGGGAGCGAGGCCTGCAGGGGAGGAGTTCGCCTGCGCGTCGGGCGCCGGGGTCGAGGCCGCGTGGATGGAGTAGCGGCTGAGGCGATCGCTGTCGGCGGCGCGCTGCTCGGAGGTGGCGACGGATTCTTCTCCGCTGGGCAGGCGTTCGGTACCGGAGGCGGCAGGTGTATGGGGGTTCAACGGCATAGCGCGGTCCTTCAGTCGTTGTCGGTGTACGTGTGGGTGCGAGGGCCGTTGCCACGACGGGTCGCGTCGCGGCTTCGGCGTTCGCTGGCATCCTGACGCACCGGCAAGTCGACCTTCGAAAAGCACGCTAGCAAAAGCACTTACGAAGATTCGCCTGTCGTGCACAACTTCTGAGCACGCCTGCCTGGCGGTGATGCGGCCGGCAGTTGCACAAACTTTAGGCATTGGCTGTGTGTGCAAAAACCAACTGTCCATGTTCTCGGGCGTTGGGTTTTGCTGGCAAATATTTCTCTGTGGCCGTAAAATCACCGTGAATTCGGCTACCTGAGATTCGCAGGCGGCGAGCGAGCCAAGGGAGCAGGCCGAGGATCTCGCGTGCTCCGAATGAGTAGCCCGACACGGGCAGCATCAAGCCGCACATTGCCCTACGGATTTGCCAAAAGAGGGGTGTCAGCAAAGGCGTAGCAGCGGCAAAAGGAAGTCAAGTCGCCGAGACCTGAGACGCCAGCGGCATTTCGCGCAGTGCTCGTGGCCAGAACAATGGCGGCTGCCGAGCGGCCATAGCTACCGCAGCTCGAACTCGTCGCGACTTTGGTACAGCGGCAGGTGGCGGTAGTAGACTTCCAAGATCAGCGTCGCCATTGCGGTCGAGTAGAGACGTCCGCCGACATCGCCGTGCGGATCTTTGAAGTGCCAGCTGCCGCGTTCGTGACCGGCCTTGGCCTGCGTCCGCACCAGATGGTCTCGCAGTGGTTGGTGCCACTGGTCCCAAGCATGGTGGCGTGCATTGTGCAGTGCCAGCGTCGCGTAGTAGTCGTGGTACAGGTCGGTACCGTTGGGCCCCCGGGCTGCCATCGCGTCGAGGGCATGCATGAACGGGGTATACCCGGGAGACTGGCCGAGGTACAGCAGCGTGCAGAGGCCGATCGCCGTGGTGCAAGGCTGCGGACGTTGCGACGTGTAGCCGAACGCGAAGGCGTTCTCGGCCGAGAGGCTCATCACAAACGCGCGGGCATCGGAGAGGGTTGTCGTTCGTAGGCTGATGTCCGCATGGCGAGCCGAGATGAGCGACAGGATTTGCCAGCCCGAGACCGTCATGTCACCGGGGCTGCCAGGGACGTATCGCCAGCCTCCGCCGGAGTGTTGGGCGACGAGCGTGAAGAGCACTGCTCCTTCGGTGAGTTCCCGTAGATCGCCGTCTTCCTTACCGAAGTAGCGATCGATCGCCAGTGCTTCGGTGAGGGCGAGTGTCGCGATTCCGTGGCCGTACATGCTGCCGGCCTGGAGGTCGTAGCCGACCTGGGTCGGGCGCGCTGCTTCGCGGAGGTAGTACAGGCCGCGCCGGACGTTCTCGGTGTAGGGGCCCTCATGCTGGGTGTAGCCTGCTCCCATGAACGCTAGCAAAGCCAGGCCCGTCCCTGCTGTAGCTGGAGTGGCGTTGTCGCCGGCGGCTCGGGAGTGGGAACAGCGGCCGCGGCAGGGATCGACCGTCAGGTCGAAGCTCCAAGAGCCATCGCGTTGTTGATGTTCGGCCAACCACGCCAGGGCCAACTCGACCGCATTCTCACTCTCAGGCGTCGCTCCGTATCGCGCCCCCAGTTCGGCGCGGCTTGCCGCGGTCCGCGGTGCCATACCGCCCGAGGGAAGGCCCTGCAGGAGGGCGGCTCCGCTGGACAAGGCGCTCGATGACAGTTGGGCCTCGAGTTGCTCGCGCACGCCCGCATCACTGCGATTGACGAGCAGATCGGACAGATCTAACTGAGGTGTTTCGACCTGCGGCACCGGGGCCGAACTGCTGAGTTCCACCACCTCGGCTTCCTCGGCATGTTCGACAGCGGCCTGGGGTTGGGCGTCCTGAGGCAACACGAGTTGTTCTAGTCGCTCGGCCGCGGATTCGCGGGCATCGGACTGGGAGAACGTGATTTCCCAGCCGCGGCGGCCGGGCGACAGTTGCCATAGCATCAACAGAATCAGCAACAGGGTGTGCAGCACCAGACTGCTGAGCCAGGAGGCCACGCCATCGGACTGCCACACCGGAGTCGAGACCGGCAGCGGTTCCTGGTTTTCGGCAGCCGTCGCTGCAGTCGGCTCCGCCGCAGGCATCGGCCGAGCAGATGGCTCGCGAGGCGGATCGTTAGCGGTCATGGAAACGGCCAGAAAAAGAAGCAACGCTGAAATCGTTCTTTCAGTGTAGCTTGCTCAGCCCGGCGCGCCGCCAGCTCAATGGGGTGAAACGGCCGGCTTTGGCCGATCGCGTCCTGAGCAGCTTCCGCTGGATGTGGCCCGTGCTACAGCGGAAACTCGTCTTCCGACGCGCTGTTGGAGTACAGCGGCATGTGGCGGTAGTAGACTTCCAGAATCATCGTAGCAAACGCCGTCGAGCAGAGCCGACCGCCTTCGATCGGTCCGCGGTGTTGCTTGCTGTCAGGGAAGTGCCAACTGCCCGCTGCCCCGCCCGAGTCATTCTGTTCGGCAACTAGCCAGTCCCGCAGTTCGACGTTGAACTTGTCCCATTCCGGCCCGCCGTAATGCCGCAGAACCTGAGCGGCGTAGTAGTTGTAGTAGATGTCTTTCTTGTCGACTCCGACTTTGCTCAGAAACTCGACGCCGCGCTTGATCGCGGGATGATTCTTCTCCCAGCCGGTGTACATCCGGCAGAGCAACCCGATCGCGGTACAGCCGTGTGGCCGTGGGTCGCTCGAACGCTCGGTGTACCGGTACGCTGCACCATCATCGGTCTGCACCCGGTCGAGAAAGCTGATGGAACCCCGGACCGCCAATGGCGGGACGGTCAGGTGTGCCATGTAGCCGCTCTTCATGGCCATGACGTGCCATCCCGTGACGGACGTGTCGCCATCGAGCGACCGCGGGCTGTACCGCCAACCACCGTCAGCGTTCTGTGCATAAAAGCTGAAGTTCAGTGCCGCTTGTGCCGGCCCCAGCAGCGCGGGATCCTCGGTCATCGCAAACGCTTCGGTCAACACAATCGTGACCAGGCCATGGGAATACAGCGTGCCGCCGCTTTCCGAGTAATCGAGCGTCGGCATGCCCCCGATCACCTTCGGCTTACCGTTGGCGACCAAAAATAGCAGCCCGCGGCGGATGGTGTCCTGGTATTCGCCAGCCATATGGGTTTGCCCGGCACCGAGGAACGGCAGCAATGCCAATGCGGTCGCAGCATTGAAGGTTCGTGCCCGCTGCGGGTCGCCAGGGTCACCGCCTGAATCTCGCCGCACCAACGTGTGCTGAAAGGTCCAAGCGCCATTGGGCATCTGATGCTTGGCGATCCACTTGAGCGCCTTGGCGACCGCCGCTTCACTGCTGTCGTTGCCGCCGTATTGCCGCAAGAGCTTCTTCTTCATCGAATCGCTGCGGCTGTTGAACGACTGGCTCGTCATCGACGACAGCGATTGGAGCGATGCCGCCGCCGGGGCGAGATCAGGGGCAAAGTCAGCCACGTCGAGGGGGACGGCGGCCAGGTCCAGCGGCACCTCGACACTCAGCGGTTCGCTCACATCGAAGCTCTCCGGCAAATCCGTCATCGGTTCGGCCGATTCTTCTGCCGGGGCGATGTCTCCGAGATCCAACTCGCTGATCGTAAACTCTTCGATTTCAGGTCCGTCATCGCCGCTGGTCGACGCCGACAGCACGTTGACGACCTGTACCGGATCCGCGACGCTCAGCACCCCCAGTAGCAGCAACACCAACAAGTGCACCAGCAAGCTGATCACCCAAGCGGGCAAAGCTTGGAACAGAATAAAATGGCGCTGAGGATCCGCCTCCTCCGGCAGCTCGTGGGAGTCCTCCGGAACGGTCTCAGAGGCAATCTCATCGAGCAAGTCTGCCATGGAACCTTCCAAAGAATGGACAACGAGTGAGTGAGGAGTGCAGGGGTTGACGCAGCACGGCGGGGAGGGCTGGCATGCCACCGGTCCTGCCCAATAAACGGCTTGTCAATCAGGGTGTACTCAATTGTAGCCGCGCGGTAGTCGCTTGGCAGCTTCCGGCTGCCGTGCCGGGTCGCGCAGCCACGCCAGCCAGGTACTTAACCGTCCCCGCCAGCCGG
>CALELC010000367.1 GCA_937904535.1 uncultured Planctomycetaceae bacterium | reverse complement strand
CCGAGCCGCAGCGAATCTGCCCGGCTCGAACGCACCGAGCAGCGGTGCCAACGTCCCGACCGAGACGAGCAACAACGTCACCTCCGGCGGCGCCGCTTCCAGCGGCAGCACATCTTCGTCCGCTGGCAGCATGACGCGCAAGGGCCCAGCGACCAAGCCGAAGACGATCACGCGGATCAAACCGCCAGCCGATGTGGTCAAGCTCGAGGATCGCCTGTTCTACCTGTTACAGCCACCGCTGGAATCGCTCGTCGGCAGCGAGCAATTGCACTTCCCGTTTGACCCCTTTCCCTACCAACTCGACGGCATCGCCTTCCTGTTCCCGCGTTACACAGCGGTGCTAGCGGATGAAATGGGACTCGGCAAAACGATGCAATCGATCAGCACGATCCGCTTGCTGCTGTGCAGCGGCGAAATCCGCAACGTGTTGCTGATCTGTCCCAAACCGCTGGTCAGCAACTGGCTGCGCGAGTTCGCGCTGTGGGCACCGGAGATTCCGGTCGCAGCCATCGAAGGCAACGCGGCGACTCGCCAGTTCCAGTGGACCAGCCCCGACATCGCCGTCAAAATTGCGAATTACGAACTGCTGATGCGTGACCGCGAAGTCGTGCTTGACGCCGACCAGCACTTCGACCTGGTGATGCTCGACGAGGCGCAGCGGATCAAGAACCAACGCAACTCGACCAGCATGATCGTCCGCAAGATCTCGCGCACCCGCTCCTGGGCGCTGACCGGGACGCCGGTGGAAAACTCACCGGAAGATTTGGTCGGCATTTTCGAGTTTCTCTCACCCGGCTACCTGCGGCCCGAGATGCCGATGCCGGTCCTCGCCAAAGCCACCCGCGACCATATGCTGCGGCGAACCAAGGACATGGTGCTCGATGACATGCCGCCCAAACTGTACCGGGACGCCGACCTGGAACTGACCCCAGAACAGTGGGCGACCTATGAAAAGGCCGAGCGTGAAGGGGTGATCCAGCTCGAGAACCTCGACGAGCAATTAACGATCCAGCACGTCTTTGAATTAGTCCTGCGGCTCAAGCAGATCTGCAACTTTGACCCGGTGACCGGCAGCAGCGCGAAGCTCGAACGACTGGTTGCGGATATGGAAGAAGTGGCCGCCAGCGGGCAAAAAGCGATCATCTTCAGCCAATGGGTCGACAGCATCGACATGATGCGGCCCGCCCTCGAACGCTTTGGCCCACTGGAATATCACGGCCGCGTGCCGCACAAGCAACGCGAAGGGGTGATCCAGCGATTCAAGGAAGATCCCAGCAAACACGTGATCATGATGAGCTACGGAGCTGGCAGCGTAGGGCTCAACCTGCAGTTCTGCCGCTACGTGTTCCTGTTTGATCGCTGGTGGAATCCGGCGATCGAAGACCAGGCGATCAATCGCGCTCACCGCATCGGTGCCGCCGGCAGCGTTACCGTCACGCGGATGATGATGACTGGCACGATCGAACAACGGATCGCCAACGTGCTCGACCAAAAACGCGAGATGTTCGACGAGTTGTTCGCCGACTCGCGCGCCCCGGCCTCCGCTGGGCTGAGCCGGGAAGAAATCTTCGGGCTGTTCAATCTCCGCAGCCCGAAAGGCCGGATCGCAGCGTAGCGTCTGGCACGCTGTTCATAGCTAGCTGCCGGTCAGTTACCGCGCTGGCCCGGCTCTGGGGCGAAGCATTCGCTGCCGCGCCGGCGCGAGTCCGGCGCTGCTGGCGTGGCAGAATCCCCCGGCTGCAGAGATAACGCAAGCTCGGCAAATTAGGCGGCCGGCCGCAATTCTACGATCCGAGCTCCGAATCGGTCGCCGAGGGTCACAGCTTCCGCCCGGCCGATCGCGCGGCCGGACGCTTCGAGTTCCAGCGGCTCCGTAGGCGGTTTTCCCAATGACAAAGTCATTCCGGGAGCTAGCTTGAGCACGCGGGCTAGCGGCAGCCGCTGCTTCGCGATCGTTACCGCCAGCGTCACGTCGACTTGCAGCACGTTTTCGTGGTGCGTTCGCGGTGGCTGCTTGCTCATGGAGCGGCCTAGGCTGCGGGTTGAGGGACGTTTTCGGGTGGGAGGCAGCACCGTTGGAGTTCAGGCTTAAGCCTGCAAGCATTCCTGCGTGTGACAACAGGCTCAAGCCTGAGCTCCAACGACTGGCCCGAAGGGGTGCGGCAGGCTCAAGCCTGAACTTCAACGGAGCGGCTGAACGCCGGACTTCAACGGGATGCTCAGGAGCATCGGCTAGCGAAAGTGGGCGACTTGAACTTCTGTGACGAAGAATCGCAAAAAACCGGCTCGCGGGGGCCAAGACAGCCCTCCACAGAGGCTAGACAAACCCACACAGTTTAACACTGAATAGGCAAAACTTCGCTAAAACCACCCGAAAAGGGGTGTAGATTGGCAAGGTCGGTAGATAAATTGATGGGCGTCGTAACTTCCTGGCCCCCGGCAGTGGAGTTCGCGACGGGCGGCGATTGCAACCCAAGACCCTATCACTGATCTTTGAAAAGAAAGCGGCTGAGATGTGCTTACTTGCTGTTCAGTACCGGCTCGTCCCTGAGAGTCCCATTTTGGTGGCTGCCAATCGTGAAGAATATTACGATCGGCCGAGTTTGATGCCGTCGATCCAAAGTGGCAAGCCACGTGTCTTATGCGGCATCGACCAGCGAGCCGGTGGATCGTGGTTAGGGGTTAATCAGTCTGGACTATTTGTCGGGCTTTGCAACCGGACGACCGCCATGCCGCTGTTCGGGCAACGTTCGCGCGGGCTGCTGGCACTGGACCTGATGCGGTGTTCGTCGGCTCGCAAGGCGCTCGACAAGGCGTTGGCGGAACTGGAGCGAACCCGCTACGAGGGCTGCAACATCGTCGTCGCCGACGCCCGTGACGGTTACGTGATCCATGCCGACGAGAAAGTCAGCGTGGTCGAGATGCAGCAGGGGCTGAACATCGTCGGCGCACGCGACTTGAACGATCCACGGGACCAGCGGGTCGCGATGGCACGCCGCTTGTTAACCCTGCAGACCCTCGACTCGCCGGTCAAGTTCCTGGCGGTCGCTAGCAAGGTGTTTGCTCGCTCACCCACCGGCGACGGTCGGCCGAGCATGGTGCTCCGTGGTCGCGACCATGGCACCGTCAGCAGCACGCTGATCGCGCTCGGGGTCAAGCCGCGCGATGCGATCTATCAGTTCAGCAACGGCGCTCCGGACCGCTCGCGGTACGAAGACTACTCGCCGTTGCTGCGTGATATTCTCAGCCGGGGTCTCCGCGAATCGCGGATTTCCTCGCGTTCGGCCTAGTTCATCGGCTGTTGGAACACGTCCGGCGGCAGCGTGAAAGCTCCCGCTGGACTCGTGCCGGCCGCTGGTGCGGTCGACCCGTTGATCGCCTGGGCCGCTGCCCCGGCTTCGCCGGCTGGTGGCGGAGCAAACGCATTGACGACTTGATTGGCGGTGGCCAAGGCTCGTGGCGCCGCCTCGGCAATCCGTGCCACGCCGCTGTCCATTTGCGCTAACATGTCGCGCGACCGATTGACGGCCTGAGCGACAGCCGAGTCGCGTTCTCCCAGCGATTCGTATTGCAGCACTTCGTTGAGCTGCGACTTCGCACCGGCATAATTGCCAGCCCGGTAGTGCAGGTAGGCCATGTTGAAGTGGGCCACCGCCGGCTTGTTGTGCTGCATCAGCACCGCCAGCGCCCCGTCGGCGTCACCCGCATCGTAGCGCACGTTCGCCAGGTTATTGGCAAACCGCGACGTTCCCGGCGACAGTTCCAGCGCCTTGGTGATCGACTGGGTGGCCCCCGCCAGATCGCCCATTTTGGCCTGGGTCATGCCGTAGTCGTTCAAGAGCGCCGCGTCTTTGGGGCTGACTTCGATCGCTTTGCGGAAGTGATCCGCCGCTTGCGGCAACTGCTCTTGCCGCAGGTGCAGGCGAGCGATGCTGGCCAGTGCCGCGGCATTACCCGGCTCGGTCTGCAGCGCCCGAGTGTAGCTGTCCATCGCCTTGGTGAAGTCGCCGCTGGTTTCCCACAGCGCTCCCTGGGCAACGAACACTTCGGGGCTTACCGAAGCCGGTGAGCTCAGCCGTGTCGGATCGTCGCTGGGCAACGGATTGCCGTCTTTGTCGGTCGACGACTCGCTGTTGAACAGCCCGGTGACACCGTTCTTGGTTTTCGTCCAGGCGCTCGTTGCGGCCATCGACAGGTTGTTGGCTTGGCCAGTCACCGTCTGCCGCATGGTGGCGAAATGTCCGGGCGTCGAAGCGGTTCCTGCGGGCGCTTCCGCAGCCGGTTCCGCCGATTTAGCGAAGGGATTGAGTGAAGCCAATGAGGCGGTGTTGGTCGCACATCCGCTTGAACAAAGCGTGGCGATTCCCGCAAGGTACGCCGTGTGAGCAACCCGACGGACACTACGAAAATTTTTCACGTCAGAGACCTGTATGCAGCAAGGTTGCGGAGCGGGGCCCGCCGAATCCGTCCGGCAGGAAGAATTGCCCCAACCAGAGAGTCACGGACAAAACTCAGAACCCGGCCACGCGGGGCACCATTGATTCCTTCCTACAGATCGTCCCTGCCGCTGCCAACACTTCAATCGTTCTGGCCGTCAAGACCAGAAACTGTGGCTCTTAGCGCGTCGCTCCGTCCGCTCCCGACGCGGTCGTGCTGGGCAACTTGGGCGCGGGCAATTCGCTCATCCACTGGCGATTGATGCTCGTCGCCCAAGCGCCCGGAGCCGAAGCGGGTTCGATATCGCTTACCAGCACCTGGGCCTCGGCGCCCCGCTGGTTCACTCCAGCAAGCACCTGCTGGACTGCTGCCACACGAGCTTCGGTCTCGGCGGCGGTGCGGCCCTGCAACACGTAAATCGTGCGGCGATTGAGCGGCGCCTGGCTAGCAATCCACAGCACCCGTCGATTGCCGGCGGCCGTCAACGCCGCGGTATCTTCGTGAAACAGCTCATGGCCGATGGTGTTGTGCGCCCGCCAACCGTTCTGCTTCATGACCTCAAACGGAGCGCGAGTCTGACGAGCATCGATGTCGGTGAACGGCTGTGGCCAAGCGTTGACCCGAGCGTAATCGACATGCACGCCATGCCAAAAAGAGTTCCAGTCGGCCTGGGCCACCTTGCCCGAGCCGCCGCCAGCCAGAATCAGGCTCAGGGCCAGCCAAAACTTCGCCTGTCGCTTCCGTGCCATCTCAACGTTCCTTCGCTCGGCCAGAATAGGGCACCGAGCTGAACGCGCTGCAGCGGCCCCGAGGAACAAGATCGACACCGCAGACGGCAAACTTGCACGCCCCAGCGGTCGCTGCACCAAGCGGCATAGCAGCACCAATCGCAACGACCGGTAAGGTGGTCTGCGAACGCGCTGCAGAACTCGGCCGCAGCAGTCCACCGGGTTCAACTGACGGAGCTTGCGGCTTTACAGCACGCTCAAGATCCCTTCGCTCAGCCGCGGCAGATTCTCGCTGGTCACGCCGGCAACATTGATACGGCCGCTGCCGACGATGTAGATGCTCTGCTCGCTCCGCAGCCGGTCGCACTGCATCGGCGTCAAACCGGTGTAGCTGAACATCCCGCTCTGGTCGAGCAAAAATGCAAAATCTCGCTTCGCGCCGCCAGCTTGCAGCGCTTCGACCAGCTGTTTTCGCATCGCTGTGATCCGCTCTCGCATGGCGGTCAACTCCTGCGTCCAGAGCGCGGTCAGTTCCGCGTCGCCGAGCACCGTCGCCACCACCGCAGCGCCATGCCGAGGCGGGTTGCTGTAGTTGGAACGGACGGAGCGTTTGAGTTGGCTGAGCCCCGCCTTGGCCGCCGAGGCGTCACCGGCGACCAGCGCCGCAGCCCCCACCCGCTCGCTGTACAGCCCGAAATTCTTGGAGAAAGAACTCGCAACCAACAGCTCCTCACACCGTCCCAGCAGCGTTCGCAGCCCGGCAGCGTCCTCTTCCAGCCCGGTGCCAAACCCTTGATAGGCAAAGTCGACCAACGGCAACAGCTTCCGCTCGACCACCAAGTCGGCAATTTGCGTCCACTGCTCGAGCGACAAATCGACACCGGTCGGGTTGTGACAACAAGCGTGCAGCAGCACCACGTCGCCCGGCCGCGTTTTGGTGGTCAGGTCGTCAAGCATGCCTTGAAAATCGAGGCGAGTCTTGGATCCATCCAGATAGCGATAGCTGTCGGTGGCCAGACCGGCGGATGCAAAGATATTGGTGTGATTTTCCCAGGTCGGGTTGGACACCCAGACCGTGGCGCCGCTGAGATGCGCGGCCAGAAAATCGGCGAGCACCCGCAGTCCGCCGGTGCCACCAGGCGTCGTCGAGGCGGGCGTCCGGGTGGCGGTCGAGGAGGCGGAGCGAGATCTCGGATGCCGGGCTCCAGAGGGCCCAGCCGAGGACGGCGCCGCGGCCGTCGCGGACGCGGACGGCGCCGGCGGGGGCGTCGGGGCGGGCGGAGACGTCGCTGCGGTAGATCCAGGGGTGCCCGCCCGTCCAGCG
>CALELC010000366.1 GCA_937904535.1 uncultured Planctomycetaceae bacterium | reverse complement strand
GCACGCCTACGGCCAACCCCCCAGCTCCTGCGGCAGCATAGTAGCGCACCACCGCCCGCTGATGCCGTTCAGACCAACCTCCGCCTTCATCGAGCATCAGGGGGCAAGCAGGAATCACTTGCCCGGCATCCAATTGCTCACGCCAATGCGACTGCGACACGCTTTCGTCTCCTGAACCCGATGGCTTCGCGCCCGCGTCTACGGGCAGCACGATGTATCTGATGATCAACGGTTTCGACCGGCCGCCTTTTCCAAAACCTGAAAAGGAGCATGCCGAAGCCGCTTAAAACGCGCCGTCGCGGCTTTCGAAGTGGGTGGGTTTGCCGAGCAACGGACCGCCTTGAGCGATCCACTGGGCAATCCAGTGAATCATCGTATCGATGTTGGTTCGCGGCTCGCCAAAGTGAGCAACGGCGCGGCGGTTATTGCTAAGCCAGGCAGTGGGTGCTTCAGTGCCCTGAAACTTTACCGGTTTGTCAAAGGCTTGGCCGAACCGCTCGGCCAACTCACGCACCGATAGAATATCGCTGCCGGTCACGTTGAGGATCATGGGTGGCGACGCCGCCAGCGGCAGGCAACGAATGATTTGACTGACGGCATCGCGCTGCCAGATCACATTGACGTAGCCGGTTTCGATGTTCACCGGCTGCCCAGCAAACACTTGCTGGGCAATATCAACCAGCACACCGTAACGCAGTTCGATCGAATAGTTCAGGCGCACCAGCGCACAAGGCGTCTGATAGTTTAGGCTGGCCTGGGTGAACGCTTGTTCGCGTCCCAAGCAAGACTGGGCGTAATCACCGGGAGGATCGGCCGGATCGTCTTCGGTTGAACCGCCCGATTGTGGTGTTGTGAATGGGTACACGCATCCGGTTGAGAGTGCGACGATCCGACTGTGGCGGAAATGCTCCGCCACATAACGCGGCATCGTTACGTTCATCTGCTGCAGCAATTCCGGAGACGACGAAGTACCGAACTTGACGCCAGCCAAATAGACGACGCTGCCTGCCGTCGGCAACGGAGCATAAGCATCGGGATCGCTCAGGTCCGCGGCAATGACCTCAATGCCACTGCCGGTAAATAGCGTCCTCGCCTGAGGAGAGCTAAAGCGAGACACAGCGAGAACCGAATCCTCGCGGCCCAGTGCCTGGAGAGCTCGCCGGAGCATCTGGCAAACGTGCAAGCCCATCTTGCCTCCTGCTCCCAGCACCGTAAACGGGCCGGAGCAGGACCGTACCGCAGCGATCACTCCGGTGTCCGGCTCGCTCAGGTGCCGATCGAGTTCGTCGCCGGTGGTGGGCGCCGGATCAGTAGCACGATTCATCAAAATCGAAACTCCTCGCGGCCAATCGTGCGGCTGCGTAAATCTTACCGTTGTGAATGTCAGGCCGAGTTATTTCACGCGGGGATGGCATTACAATCAAAACATCAGCGTCCCGCCCCCGAAGGAATCGAAATGTTCAGCTTTCAGCTACTTGTAACGGAAAACACGTTGCGGCGCAAACGGCGATGATCCATTCTCAATCACACACCGAAGCCGATGAGCCGCTCGGTCAGCGCTTGCTGCGGGCCAGCTTCCCACATGCGACCGACAAAATACAACTGCTCGAAACTCACATTTCTTGGGTGATCCTGACCGGCAGCTGGGCATACAAGGCGAAGAAGCCCGTGCGGTTCGAGTTCCTCGATTACTCGACCCAACCACAACGACTGCAGTGTTGTCAGCGGGAGCTGGAAATCAACCGCGGTTGGGCGCCTGAGATTTATGACGCCGTAGTTCCGATCGTGAAACGCGCAAATGGGCTGCGCGTGGGTAACCCTGATGAATCGGTCGGGCCCGACGAACAGCTCATCGATCACGCCGTGCGGATGCGGCAATTTCCCCAATCGGCTTTGCTGTCGGAGCAACTCCGCACAGGCGGCGTTGTGCCGGCGATGATGGAGTCGCTCGCCAAGCAACTGGCTGCGCTTCACGCTCGTGTGGATGCGGTCGAAGCCTCTCCGCAACTCATCGAACGCAGCTCGCTTGAACCGGCACGCGAAAACATCGCATTCCTGCTGGAACAACTTCCGCCAGAGGATCCCGAGCGCACCCGTGTCGCAGCACTGGGGACCTGGACGAACCAAACCATTCGGACGATCTTGCCGTTGTTGCACGTCCGCGCCCAGATCGGACGAGTCCGAAATTGTCATGGTGACTTGCACCTCGACAATCTGCTGTACCTCGATTCAAAGTTCCTGCCGTTCGATGGCATCGAGTTCAACGATGCTCTGCGGCAAATCGATGGCATCAGTGAGTTGGCGTTCCTGACGATGGAACTGAGCGAGCACCATTATCACTCGCACTCCCATCGGCTGCTCAGCAGCTACCTCGAGGAGAGCAGCGATTATCAAGGTCTCCGGTTGCTGCCGTTCTATCTCGTCTATCGAGCCCTGGTGCGTGTCAAAGTCGACCTCATCCGCCAGCAACAGTCAGCGCAGCCCGACGACTCCGCCCATGGTTCCAATCTGTCCGCGGCGGGACGGTCCTACCTGGCCTTCGCCGAGCGCGCCGCCCAGCCGACCAGTCCCGAGCTCTGGATCACCCATGGATTGTCTGGCAGCGGCAAGTCAACTGCGTCGCTCTCACTGGTCGACCAACAGGGTTTTGTGCGATTGCGCTCGGACGTTGTCCGCAAGCATCTCGCCGGCCTGGATCCGCTGGCCAGACCACCGGCGCCGCAGTTGCCTTCGCTGTACGCCGAAGAGATGACGCGTCGTACCTATCAACAACTCCTCGATCAAGCCCGAGAGGCCCTGACAGCAGGTTTTCGTGTAATCGTCGACGCCGCTTTCTTGATGCGGCACCAACGCGATCAGTTTGCCGACTTGGCTCGGGAACAAGGCGCCGTCTTCCGGATCCTGCACTGCCAAGCATCGCCTGAGGAAATGAGGCACCGGATCCGAACGCGCCGCAACGATCCGTCGGACGCTACGCTCGCGGTATTGAATCAGCAACTGCGGACAGCTCAGCCGCCAGCGGCCGACGAATTGGCAGTCGTTGTGCATCCTGAGGACCTCGACCCGGCAGCAACAGCGAGCGATTAATGCCTCCGCCGCATTAGAGCGGTGCGTTAGGTTTGAGCAGCAGTCGTGTCCAGCAAGGGGGCGGCAGATTAACGCTC
>CALELC010000365.1 GCA_937904535.1 uncultured Planctomycetaceae bacterium | reverse complement strand
CGTCGTTCAGTTTCCGGAACGCCTCCCCAGCGGCGCCCGCCATCTCACCCTGCATCGCCAATAAACGCTCTTCACGGTCGGTGAGCGTGTGTGGGCGATAACGCAGCAGTCGTTGCAATTGCAAGTGATAGAGACTCAGCCGCTCGTCGGCCATCATCTGAGCCATTTTCGACTCTTCGATCGACAACAACTCGGGCCGCATAAAGCTGGCAGCTTGCGAAGCCCGCATCGCCAAGTTCTGAAAGCGAGATTTCATTCCTTGGTAATCACTGTTGCTTTGATCCTCGGTCGTCTTGAGAAACGCATAGGTTCCCAAACGCTCCGCCGTGCGGTCAAACTCGCTGTCAAACTCCAGCGCCGCCAGCAAAGTTTCCACCGACTCGCCCAACCTGCCGCGGTAGGTCTCAAATTGGCTGATTTGGCCGTCGAGCCGATTCAAGTCTGCCTCCCACTGGCTATCGCTCCCATACAAGCTCGATAGATCCCAGGTATCAGCGACCGGTACGTCGCGGCGGTCAGGAAGCGTAGCAGTAGACATAAGCAGATGCGAACCAACAGAGCAGGGAAGCGAACCGCACGAGCAGGCCCGACGAGGATCGCCGGGCGGTACGGTCACGGAATCGGCATTGTAGACGCCTCGACCGCCCGGCGAAACGTCGGGCGATCCGGTCAGCGGCTGGCGCGCTCGCTAGGGCCGCACGTCGATCGGCTCCGCATTCGCCGCCAGGTCCCCCAACGCGAACTGGAGGCCTGCCAGGTAGTGAGTCATGACTTCCGGGTTGTGGAAGATCTCGTCTCGGTGCCCAAGCGAGCAGTAGAACACTCGGCCTTGACCGTAGCGATCGATCCAACTGATCGGATAGAAGTCGTCGTCACGGCTCCCCTTCTTCAAACCCTCCCAGTCGGGCGCCAAGCTCAATAGCATTCGGCGTTCAGTCGGCTTGGCGGTGTCATTGCGGAACTGGTAAATCTCGTCCACGACCGTGAAACCTTTGCCGCCAAAGACTTGCAGCAGCGGGTGGTCGGGATCGAGGACGCGGACGGGAACTTCCATGTGCCAAGGGTGGCTGACAAAGGCTCCCCCCATCATGTCGTTGTACTCTTTCCAGTCTCGGTAGGTGTCGGTCGCCGAGTGGATGCCTGCCAGGCCCTTGCCGCTGCGAACAAAGTTGACCAGGCTTTCCTGCAGGCGCTGTTCACGTTGCAGCGCCGCTTGGCGCTGGTCCGGGTCGTCGCTGAGCCGCTGGGGGCGGAAGACTTCGCCGGTCGTGTTAAGCATCAGCACGGCGTCGAACTGTTGCAGCGATTGCGGCTCGAAGACCGCATCATCTTCGCTGTGCACGACGCTGAAAGCACCTGTCCGCTCGCCTAGCAGCGTGATCGCTTTCACGCCAACGGGGATAGAATCGTGGCGGAAGCCGCTGGTCTTGGAAAACACCAGCAATCGCCGCGGCTGCTGTGGCGTAGCCGCCACTTGAGCGGGCAGCGCAGCGTTGATTTTCTCCAGCGTCTCGGCCTTCACCTGCCAGGGGTCATCGGCCGCCGAGACCGGAACGCACAACACGGCGGATGTCAGCAGCCAGCCGAACACGATTGGGATTCTCATCATGGTCCTTCGTCGAGTAGTTAGGGGTTCGCGGAGGGATGCGAACGGTCGCTGCGAGCGGCGAGGATCAGTTTAGAGGAGGGGCTGCTAGTACGCCAACGGTTGCCGCGGAGGCCGCAGCATGAATTTCGGACACACCTGAACATTGGCCCACTGTTTGCACTTTGTAGACGTTCGTAAGTCAGGAGCCGTGCGCACAGCCGGCCAGTGCAAGCATTGCACGTAATTGCCCCGCAGGACGTGGTAACTTTGGGTTACCGGTGCAAGTTTGAGGAATATCGGTTGAACGAATCGAGTCTGTATTTTGTGCAGTGGTGCCCAACGTGTGGGCGTGCCCTGCGGACGCGCGTGTCGTTGTTAGGCAAAAAGGTTGCTTGCCACCATTGCCGCAGCGAGTTCGTCACCTCGAGTGCAGAGCTATCCGGCGGTCCCCAGCGGCCACCGCTGAATGTCCAGCGCGCTGATCAGCTGCTGGCTTATTTTGAGTCAGCCCGCGGCCCCTCGTCCTATGCCACCAAGCGATCGGCGCGACTGGATCGCGCGGTCAGTGTTTTGGGCGGTCCAATCGCGGACTGAATCGCTGACACGGCAGCGCCGCTCTGGTAATAGCGGCGACCGTATTGATATTCCGCCCGCAGATTTGCTGCTGCGCTCTCGCAGAGGTGCCGCATTTGGATGACCGCGAACCTGAGCTGACCGAACTACCAGGTTCGGCAATCAAGCAGGCCTGGAGCTGGCTGGATTCGCAGGAGTCCCCCATCCGCCAGACTTTGATCCGCTGGTGCGGTCAGAACTCATGGTCGTATTCGCAGGCCGGACTGCAAGCGATGGCGGCTCAATTACTGCGAGACTTTGAGCCGTTGGAGCTGGACGCCGAGCAGATCGAGCTACCGCCGTTGCCCGCGGGTGACGTAACCGATTCGCGGAACAGCGTGACCGCGCCAGCGTTGATTTGGCATCATCGCAAAACGGCGGCACGGCGGGTTTTGCTGTTGATTCATTACGACACGGTCTACCCGCCCTCCGTACACGCTCGCGTCGCGATCGAAGGCAGGCCGCGTTGTCTTGGCGGTCCTGGCCAAAAGCTGATCGGCCCGGGCGTGGCGGATGCGAAAGGTGGAATCGCGGTGATTCGCTACGCAGCCGAAGCGCTGCTGCGATTTGGCATCGCGAGCGATCTCGGCTGGTCGATCGCGCTGAACCCTGATGAAGAAGTTGGCTCACCATCGTCGGCAGGTTGGCTGGTAGACCTGGCTCGCAACTACGAGTTGGCTCTGGTATTTGAACCCGCACTTCCCAATGGGGCGATGGTGGCGAATCGCAAGGGAACCGGTAACTGGCGTTACGCGATTGGTGGCCGAGCGGCACACGCCGGCCGTAACCCTGAAGACGGCCGCAACGCGTTGGTGCACGCTGCGCGGTTAGCGGTTGAACTGGATCGTCTGAATGACTTCGCGTCTGGCACCACTGTCAACGTCGGGCGGCTGCAAGGGGGAACAGCGCTCAATCAAGTCCCCGACCAAGCAACTCTTGACCTGAATGTGCGAGTGATTGATCCGTTCCGCGCCACACAGTTGGAAAATCAACTGCGGCAGCTGTGCGAACAATTTGATCAACCTGAAGGTTATCGCTGCAGTCTTGAGGGCCGGTTTCATTCGCCGCCCAAACAGGTTGATGGTCGCTACCACAGGCTTCACCGTCACTTCGAACTGGCCGCAGGTTGGCTGGGGCGTAAAATTCGGTGGCAAGATACCGGGGGGGCGTGTGACGGCAGCAAACTCGCTGCTGCGGGGCTGATCAATATCGACACGATGGGGCCGATCGGCGGCGAACTTCACAGTCCCGGTGAGTATTGCGACTTCGATAGCTTGCTGACGGCAGCGAAAACGCTCGTCAATCTGATGGCGATCACGGCGGCGGAAGCACCATGAACTTGATCATTCGGGCAGCAACGCTTCAAGACATCGATCCGCTAATGGAGATGATCGGGAGCGTGACTCCGGGCCTGACGAGTCTGATGCTCGATCGCCAGCGATTGCTTGAGCGGATTGAGCGGTCACACTTCGCCTTCACGCGGCAAAGCGA
>CALELC010000364.1 GCA_937904535.1 uncultured Planctomycetaceae bacterium | reverse complement strand
AAGCCACTGCCGCCTGACGGCGCGTGATCCGATTGATCGCCATCCGGTGCACGATCCGTCGCAGCCAGCCTCCGAACGCTTCGGGGACACGCAACTGATCGAGTTTCTGCATCGCTTGCACGAACACGTCCTGAGCCAGCTCTTCCGCTTCGTCAGCGTTCTTCACCCGGCGCATGGCCTGGGCCACGATCGCTCCGCGGTAGCGTTCGAACAACAGCCCAAATGCGTCTCGGTCGCCTGCTTGAGCGGCACGAACCAGGTCGATCACCCGCAGGTCGTCACCCGTTGTAAGTTCGTCCGTCGACTGCCAATCGGAATCAAGTGTGGTAGTCATTACCGTCCCTACTTCATGTGCGGTTTGAACTCCGCTTGTTCCGCGGCGCAGCTGCATAAAATCTGCGCGGCCACACGAGCCGGGCCGGCAAACCGCCGGAATGGCAAGTGCATCAGGCCGACGATCGCGCTCGGCCAAAAGCAACGGCCAGCGCGGCGCAAGCCACGGAAAAACGGAGGTGGTTTCTGTGTGAGAGTGAAAGGGACGCCCAAGCGAGCCACTGGCACCCTCTTCCGGACGCTTGATCAGCGGAGTCCAACGCGCCCAAACGTGGTCGCGACGACACCGAAATCAGATAGCGGAAGACGAGCGCACCAGCCGCTGCCGGCACTCCCGAAAACTGCGTCAGACAGGAGCGAAGCCCCTGGTCTTAGCCGCGTCGAGCATGCCTGCTGCGCACCGGCAGCAGACAAGGTGGGGGCACGAGCAGGCCGAAGTCACTTAAATGGACTCCGGCGAGCGCATAGCTTCCCCGTTTGCTCGAACCATCAGCGCTCATCCAGCGCTCTGGCCACGTGACGCGGCCTGTCCCAGTGCAGTGACGGTGCGACATCTCTGGTTTGATGGAGACCGCAAACCGTTCGACTGCCAGAATCGCGACGTTCGCCAGGACGACGAAATTGCGAATGACGGCGACGAATTGGAGTGGGTTACGCATCATGACCTCCAGAGTGTCCACAAGGGACAGGCCTTGGGCCGCCGCAGCGGCACCATTTACAGAAACAAAAATGAAGTAAACGAGCGGACGTTCTTCTGATCCGGCTGACGAGAGCACAGATCCAGTAAAAATATAGGCAGCCCCATGGGTCGAAGCCAGCACGAAATCAGGGGGCGAGTCAATACGCTCCCCTACCCGTAGCGGTTCTTAACCATGAAGTCCCTCGCTTAGACAGTCAGCCTATCGACGGGTTCACGGGTATTCCAGAAAAAAATGAATTCTTTTTTGGTCGTTTCCAGCGGCAGGCAACCCGGACAACAATCAAGCTTCGCTGCCCTTCGCCGCGAGCTCAGCAGTGCGACATCATTTGCAGACAAGCAACTTGCCGCTGAGCAAGCTCGCTGAGTCCCAATCCATCGCTCTCTCTTGCGTCTGCCCGCTTAGACTTCCGTGTCAGTGCTCTAGCCTCCCCCAGGACCGCGGATCGCGATGACCCTAGCCGCCTGCTGGAAAACGTGCCTGGATGTGGTGGTGCCACCGGTCTGCTTGCTGTGCGGCGATGACCACGAGTGCAGCGATCTGTGTGTTCGCTGTGATCAACTGCTCGCTCGTTCCTGGCCGCCGCTGACGCAGGCGTGTGGTTTCTGCGGGATGCCGCGGCCAAGCCAATCCGCACTGCTCGCCGGCAGCGGCGAGACTTTATCAGCCGCTTCCGCATTCGCGACCGATCGCTGTGGTTCCTGTTCGTCACAGCCCTTCGCGTTTGATTCAGTGGTCCCGCTTGCAGTCTATCAGGGGCCGGTGCGCGAGGCGGTGGTCGCAGCCAAACTTGCGGCTAACCGCGGCCTGGCGATGGCACTCGGCGTTCGCCTGGCCCGCAAAGCAGCGAGCCATCACCAGTGGCTGCAGGCACGGGGCGCAGCGGTTCCCGAGGTCGTCACCTACGTTCCGACATCTCTCTGGCGCCGGATCCAGCGCGGTGGGGCAGGCGGAGCTGCCAGCATCGCTGCCGCCGTCAGCGAAACACTCGAACTCCCTTTAGCCGGCTTGTTGCGGCAGACGCGGCGCATCGCCAAGCAGTCGCTGCTGCCCGATGAACAGCGGCACGCCAACGTTCGCGGCGCCTTTGCCACTCGGCGCCCGCTCCCTTGGACGGCATCTCCCGCGATCGCTCAGCGGCATATTTTGCTGGTCGACGATGTCTTGACCACCGGCTCGACGGCCACCGAAATCGCCGCCGTACTCAAACGGGCCGGTGCTGCCAGCGTGCATCTGGCGGTCATTGCACGGGCAGTGAGGCGTTGATCACCCCGTTCTGTGAATTTTTATTTGGAGTCGCTCGCGCCGATCTGATAGACTCCCACTACTGGTCATGCCGTGGCAAACTGCCGCGGCCGCTGACTTCTTATCTCAACGGTTTGACAGGCCGTCAGCGTTCGCGCCATACGGCCTCCATCAAGCCGAGAAGCACCGGGAGGTTACGTCGTGCGCAGTGCCTCGATTACCTGGTCGGCCGTTTCGCTCAAATGGTGCGTAGGCAGCCTGTTTGCCTTCGTCGTTGCCAACTTGCCCTACCGGTATGGTGAGTTCGCCCCTGAGACGCTCGGGGACGACAGTGAGTTCCGGCCTAATTCATCGATGGCCTACTCCTATCAAACCGATGCGATCTATGGCGGTTGGCCGTGGCACTATGTCTCCCTGCCATCGCCATCTCCGCCCACGGAATCGCTGCGGTGGGCGAGTGCCACGTGGTCGTTCGAAGCATTGCTGTCCAACTTCGCAGTCGCGTTTGTTGCGGTGGCTGCCGTCACCCTGATCGTCAGTCTGTCCCTGCGGGCGGCCACAACCGTTGCCTGGGGGTTGGCTTTACTAGCGATCGGCTGGGGCGTCGCGCAAGCCCATCGAGACCGAACGATCGCTGAGCGGCTGATGACGCACGCAACGGTCTATCGCTCCGCCCTGGTTCCCGTCTGGATCACCAAACTGGTGCCGTCGATTGGGCTTCAACCTTTCACGCGCATTCGGGGCGTGATGTTATGTGAAGACGATCCGGAGGCGATGGCAATCATCTCGCAACTACCCGATCTGCATACCTTGGGACTTTGGAATCGGCTTCCGCCAGTCGATCAACTGCAGGCGCTGCGTCAGCGTCCGCAGCTTTGCAAACTGGTGATCTCCCAAGTGGAAATCGCGGATTGGCTGCCGAAGTTCATTGCCAGCCAGTCCTCGCTCCGGCACTTGGAACTTTCTAACTGCCGTGGCTTGGCCAGTGGCCTCGCGGAACTCGAGCAGCTTCCCCGACTTGAAGTCTTCAATGCTTCGGGCAGCGACTTACCGCTAGCGTGTCTTTCGGACGTTTCATGGGTGAATCGGCTGCGACGTCTGCAGCTGTCGCATCCGCTCGGTGGCGAACAGACGCTGGAACTTTCGGAATGCCATAAGCTCGAAGTGCTGCAGATCGGTACGACGAAGACGGTGCTCAATCCCGATCTGCTCACCGTGCGTCTCGATGGCATGCCGCGACTGAGCATGCTCCTGCTGGCCAGTTCCCAAAAAATTAGCTTAAGCATTGCCCACGCCCCGCGTTTGCAAGAACTGCGTGTCGTTGCCACTGACGAACGCTCCTATGGTTTACGCAGCAGCATCGCGCCACTGGGGTTATGGCTGGAGCGACTTTCGCTGATCAATGTGCCCAGCTTAAAGAAACTGCATTGCTATGGAGCGGACCTGCAGGACATCCTGATCCAACAATCGCCCAACCTCATCGATTTCACGGTTGATTTGCAGCGTGAAGGCGAGTATCAGCCTCCCGATGTATCGGTGACCCGCCGTGAAAACCTGAGTGGGCTGATCCGAGGTCTGGCCAAGTGCTCGGGCCCACTGGTGATCGACCTCTCGACGTTACCGCTGCAAGGCATTGATCTTGCACCGCTGGCGCAGAACCAACGCATCCGCGAACTGCGACTTGCTAATACCGGTGTCAAAGCAGAACAGCTCCAGGCCGTGCTCACCTTGCCTCGGCTGAAAACGCTGGACGTTCGCAATTGCCCGATCAGCAACGCCGAAGCGGCAGAACTGTTGTACTCTAGCCCACAGCTCAAGCATTTCTTGGTCAACTCGGAGGAGTTCGATCGCATCGAAGTCACCGATCGAATGCAGCTGGCCGACTTCACCGTCGGTGCCAGCCCACAGGCCTCACTGGTTCGCATCGCTGGCTGTCCCCAGCTGCGAAGCAAGCTGCTGCTGGGGCCGAACCTGCAGACGCTCCACATCGAAGACGGCTGCTCGCTGCAGGGGTTGTCGATCAATGGGCCGCTGCCGCTCGACACCACGCTGCAGGGCTTGCGCGACCTCCGTTTTCTGGCACTCGGAGGTCCGCGTGTGGACGATCGGCTTTGCGAGCCGATTTGGCAGTGCACGCAAATCGGTGAGTTAACATTGGCTTACACCAGCCTCTCGCGCGAAGCTTGGTCGCGCGTGGCCGGCTTGAGGCTCCTGAAGACACTGATCATTCCCGGGGCGGACATCGACGACTCCGTCACCGATCAGTGGCGCGACCTCGAGCACCTCCGCGTCGTTGACTTCAGTCACACCCGCGTCTCTCGCCGCACGCTGGCGCAGCTCCTTCGGCGTCCCAATCTGCAACGGCTAGCGCTCAACTTTGTCGATCTCAGCAAGGGCGAATTGCAAGGACTGGAGAACGTGCTGCAGTTGATCGAACTCGAGGTGGCCGGGATCGGGCTGGAGGAACAGGCATTGGCCGCGATCCTGGACCGGGGACTGCTCGATCGGCTCGATCTCTCCGATTCGGTGCTGACACCGGGAAGCGTACAGATTTTGTGCAGCAAAGCGGCCCGCAAGCTGTACTTTCTGGGGCTGCGAAACTGCGGGCTGCAGGATGCTGACGTGCGGCTGATTGCCGAGGCTCAGCCGCAACTGATCATGGATGTGGAAGGCAATCCGATCAGCGACGCGCTGCGGCAGCAACTGCACGCATCCAATCGGCTACTCAGCCGCTGTGACCGCGAAGGTTTCTTGCGCCGCATCGCACCAGCAGGCAACCCGGTTGAACTGCCGCTGGCTGCATCGGCTACGACTTTCCTCGGCGAGACCTGTGACAAGATCGATGTCCACCAGTTCGCCCCCGTCACCGCCGTCGCCCTAAACGACCGCTAACCCGCACTTCTCAACGTGAATCAGCTTTCCCAACTGCTTCCCACCAATGTAGAGCAGTTGTCCCAACAGCCTGTTCCAAACACCATACGTCAATACTCTCGTCTCCCCCACCGCCCCCGCCTTCTCGCCCCAACCTCCCGCTGCCCTTCCCACTCTCCCATTCCGCCCAGGCACGAACCGGCTCCTCCTCACTCAACCCAGGCCAGCCGACCCGAGACAAACGCTGCCCCCAGCAATCGCAATCCTGTCGCCCCATAACCGTTTAGGAGCGACCGGACGAGGAAATCTCACGCCAAGCCGCGA
>CALELC010000363.1 GCA_937904535.1 uncultured Planctomycetaceae bacterium | reverse complement strand
GTAGGGAGATTTAGGTGTGAATCTGCAGGCTGAAGCCTGAACTCCAACAAACCTGAACTCCAACAATGCATGCAGGCTGAAGCCTGAACTCCAACAAACCTGGACTCCAACGGTGTGTGTAGGCTGAAGCCTGAACTCCAACGAACCTGAACTTCAACGATGCATGCAGGCTGAAGCCTGAACTCCAACAAGCCTGGACTCCAACGGTGTGTGTAGGCTGAAGTCTGGACTCCAACAAATCCGAGGTCGACGGTTGCAAAGTTCTTGAGAACCGAGCGTTACCGCGTACCGAGTGATTGAACCTTGCCCGGGCGCATGGCCTGTGCTGCTTAAACGTTATCAAACGGCTTGTAGTTCCGGCGCGGTTTCCAGGAGGTGATCGACAATCTGGTCCGTTGCGATCGCTTCCGCTTGGCCTTCGAAGTTCAACATGATGCGATGCCGCAGCACCTCTTTGGCTACCGCTTTCAAATCGTCGGTAGCGACATGGAAGCGGTCGTCGAGAATCGCATGAATCTTGGCTGCGAGGATCAACGCTTGGGCTCCGCGCGGGCTGCTGCCGTAGCGGACGAATTGCCGAACCATCGGTGGAGCGAGTTCTTGATCAGGATGCGTCCGCAGCACCAATTCGATGGCATAGCGCCGGACCGCGTCGGCGATTGGAATGCGGCGGCTCAAGTGTCCCATTTCCAGCACACGTTGCGGCTCAATCTGAATCGACGCAGTCGGAGCGTCGACAGCGGTCGTTCGGTCCATGATCGTCTCCAGTTCCCGCACCGTGGGAAAGGGAACGAGCAGTTTGAACATAAACCGGTCCAACTGAGCTTCGGGCAGCGGATAAGTCCCTTCCATCTCCAGTGGGTTTTGCGTGGCCAGCACAAAGAACACGCCTTCGAGCCGGTGCGTGGTGCTGCCGACCGTAACGCTGTGCTCTTGCATCGCTTCCAGCAACGCGGACTGGGTTTTGGGAGTCGCGCGGTTGATCTCGTCGGCCAAAACCAAATTGGCGAACAGCGGCCCGCGGCGGAACTGAAACTCTTTGCCGCCGTCAGCCGATTCGATCAACACGGTGGTGCCGATCAGGTCGGCCGGCATCAGGTCGGGCGTGAACTGGATACGGGAAAAATGCCCATCGATCACTTCGGCCAGCGTCCGCACCAGCATCGTCTTGCCGAGGCCAGGCACGCCTTCAAGTAGCACGTGTCCCCCAGCAATCATGGCCGTTAGGACGGCGTCGACGATCGGTTGCTGGCCGACGATCACCTTCCCCAATTCATCGCGTAGACGGCGGAAGTCACGGCGAAAGTCGCGGAGCTGATCGCGAAAATCCGAATCGATGTCGGTCATGAAGTGCCTGCCGAAGACGAGCGGGAGGATGCTGGCCAGTCATGCAGTCTTAACCGTTTCGGGGGGGCGATGCAACGCTCTGCGAACGATTTTCGCGCAGCGCTGAACTCGGCTTGAGCAAAGCCAATGGGCGAAAGGGCTGATGCGATGGCGAAGCCCTGAACACGCACGCGCGAGCGTGCGGCCAGGCGTCAGTGGCTGCTGTGAGTGTTGCCGCTGAGCTTGCTCCCGAGCGCTCGGATCTTGTCTGCCGGTTGATGTGTCCCCCACCAACCAGGCGGGACGCTACAATGCGCTGATCGCGGGCGCCGTTCTTGGCTCCTGCGTCACATCTCATCCGCCGCCTCTTCGGACCCTAACCCATGAGACGCACTGCTATTGGTCACTCGTCAGCTCGGCTGATCCTGCTGGTGACACTCCTCTTGGGCGTTTCCCTGCCGGTGGGCGCCCAGGATAATGGGGACGCCCAACGTGAGCAGCAGATCAACGATCGGTTTGTCGAGGTGTTGTTGCGGCGACCACGACCGGGCACGGCGCTGGACCGAGTGTATGGGTACCACGTCCAGGCCGGTACGCTCGACCAGTGGATTGCGAGTCTCGAGAGCGAGCCGGAC
>CALELC010000362.1 GCA_937904535.1 uncultured Planctomycetaceae bacterium | reverse complement strand
ATCGACAGTCGTGAAGATCTCAACGGTAAGCCGGAACCCAACCGTAACCAAACGCAACCGATCGAGTTGCTGATCGTGGCCGCGCAGCAGTTGCCGCCGGTCAGTGCGCCCGAAGACGGACTGAGCGAACCGGACGACGAACCGGCACGCGGCGGAGGCTCGCAGCAATCCGACCAGGGCGGGAGCGCAGACGGCGACGCCCAAGCGGGCGGCGGCAGCGCCGGAGGTGATAGCGGCGCGGCCGGCGAAGGTGCACAGCAGGACGGCCAATCTGGCTCCGGCAGCGGACAGGGTAACGAACAGGACTCAGCGGCAGAAAATCAGTCCTCTGGCAGCGGCCAGTCGACGGAATCGTCTAGCAGCGGCGACCAAACAGGCCAGGGGACCACATCAGACGGTGCTGGCAGCGATCGCTCAAGTCACGGTGGCAGTTCCGATCGCTCGTCTCAGCAACCGACGGGCAATTCGCAGTCTGCTGATCGAGGCAACCCCGGTGAGAACTCGAGCGGCGACCCGGCGGAGTCTCAAGCGGGTGGAAACAATCCAATTGGCGAGCAGGGCGACACCCCAGAATCCGGGGCGAGCCATGATCGCACCCAAAATGGAAGCACCACCGGCCAAGGGGTCAACCAGTCATCGTCTAGCAACCAGCAAGGCAATCCGGCAACCGGAGAATCGCAAACAGGCGATTCGCTCGGCTCGGATTCAGCCGCCGACGCGCAGCAAGACCCTTCGAGTCAGAACAGCAACGGTCAGAACCCCAGCGATGCGGCACCGTCACCCGGCGAATCGTCGGCTCCCCCTCAGCACGATGGAGACGCGTTCGAGCGAATCCGTGATTACCTCAACCAAAAACAACAGCAGCAAGCAGCCCGTCAACCGTCTCCGACCGCGTCCGAGCAACCGGATCGCAAGGGCGATTCAGCGGGCGCGAACGAACCGGCAGACAACCTAGCCTCGGCTGACCAGCCGGCAGGTGATTCCAGCCAACCGTCCGGTGCGAACCCAAACGGCGGCGATCGACAGGCACCTGCGGACCAATCGTCTCAGAGCGGCGATTCAGCAACCGATCCGACTTCGCCCGCCACCCCGACGCCAACCGATTCTGGTGAACCTGACCCGGCGCGTCCCGCAGGTGGCGACAGCACTGATCCCGCTGCCGGCGCTTCCGACACGAACTCAAGTTCCGCCGCTGGCGAAGAGCGGCGCGACGGTTCTTCCTCCGAACCGCGTGACTCGGGCCAGCGCCCCCAGCCCGGCACCGAGGATCGGGGCGCAGGCGATGCGACCACGGGTGAAGCAGAAGCCGAGACCGAAAGCGACGGCAACAACTCACCTACTGAACCGACGCCGTCCGCCGATCGTTCGAACCCGCGTAATGCGGCGCGACCGGACGGCAAATCGACCGATGGCGCTGCCCAATCGCCGCAAGGCGAAGGTAGCTCTGCCGAATCGGATGCCGCTTCGGCCGAGGGCGCCGGTAGCGCTCAACCGTCATCCGGTGCGCAAACCGGCACACCCTCCTCAGCGAGCGGCGACCGTCCGGGCGACTCGCCAGGTCAGGCCAGCGGCGGTGATGGAGGCGAAGCCAATGTTCTGGGCGATGGTGGGCAGGGATCTGAAACGAGCGCGCTGCCTCCCGATCCAGTCGATTTGGAACATGCGCGTCAAGCGACGGACTTGGTGCTCGATTACCTCGATCAAAACCGCGACACGCCTGACCCCGAGCTGCTCGAACGACTCAACTGGACGCCGGAAGAACTTCGTGATTTTACCGATCGCTGGCGTGAACTGCTTCGGTCGCAGCCCGACGCGGGCGGTGGCACCGATCAGCAGCAGGTCGAAGAAGCTTTGCGCAGCCTCGGGCTTCGCAAGCCGACGCAGGGTCCGATCGGCGAAATCCGCGGACGCGACGATGCGCTACGCGGATTGCGAGATGGGGGCAACCGTCCGCCGGCACCGACTTTGTATCGTGACGCCTTTGACGCCTTTCGCCGCGGCCTCGGTCGGCCCTGAGAGAGCTGATTGTTACAGCGGTCCCTGCCGCGGAAACCCGTGCAGGTCATTGCGGTCGATCTGCATGCGCACCGCTTGGCCCACGGCAAAATTATCTGCAGCCGAGCCAATGACCCACCAGAGCTGATCATCCCAGGCGACAGCAACCAGCGTGCGAGCACCATGAAACCGCCGCAGACGGACCGTGACGTCAAGCGAAATCGCCGCAGGACTCGCCTCCGGGCTGGCAGCGGCGCTGAGCCGAATGGCTTCAGGACGCACACCGAGGTCGACCGGTCCATCGGCGAGCGTCCAGTGCGGCGGTGACTCGGTCGCGAGTCGACCGCAGACGAGTCTCCCCGCGGCGAGTTGCCCGGAGACGAAGTTCATACCCGGCGAGCCGATGAAACCGGCCACGAAACGACTCTTCGGCCGCTCATACAACTCACCCGGCGGTCCGACCTGTTCTAGCCTGCCACTGCACAGCACAGCCACAAGGTCACCCATCAACAAGGCCTCTTGTTGATCATGGGTCACGTGAACGGTGGTCGTCGGCACCCGTTCGTGCCAGTCCAGCCACTGCTGTTGCAATTGCCACCGCAGCGGCGGGTCGAGTCCGCTCAGCGGTTCGTCTAACAACAGCAACCGAGGACGCTTCGCGATCGCTCGAGCAAAGGCGACGCGACTGCGTTGGCCGCCGGAAAGCGTGTCGGGATAGCGGCTAAGCAAATCACCAATCGCAAACGCGGTTGCCGCTTCGTCGATGCGTTCGGCCGTTTGTTGCCGCGTCAGTGGCTGCGAGCGCAGTGCAAATGCGAGGTTCTCGCGGACACTCAGGTGCGGGTAGAGAGCCGCATCCTGAAACACCATGGCGATGTCGCGGCGAGCCGGGGCGAGCTTTCCCAGATCGACTTCACCCAACCGCACCGTGCCGCGGTCGGGTTGCTCCAAGCCAGCAATAAGCCGCAACAGGGTTGTCTTTCCGCACCCGCTGGGGCCGAGCACTACCAGCCGTTTGCCTGACGGGACGGTGAGATTCAGATCCTCTACCGCTGTCACGGCACCAAATCGCTTTTGCAATTGAACGAGCGTGAGGTTAGCCATCAGATCCAATCAGTACAGCGGGCAGCCAAATCGTTACAATGGTAAACGGCAACCGGATGACCCAGTATCCGTCAGTTAGGAGAGTTCAGTCATGTTGCGCAGCAAGCATCGCACGGGATTGACCGTCGGCGGACTCTTGATTCTCGGCATCGCGATCCCCCCTTTCCCTTGGCAGCTGATTCCGGCCACCGCTCAGCAACCGGCTCTGAGCAGTCAACAGCTGGCTGCGGCTGAAGCGCAGCGCAACGAGCCGCCGTATGTTCCGAAAACAAAGGCCGAACTGCGCAGACAACTCACGCCCATGCAGTTCAAGGTCACGCAGAACGCGGGTACGGAGCCGGCCTTTCGCAACCAGTACTGGAACAACAAACGCGCCGGAACTTATCACTGCATCGTCTGCGATCAGCCAGCGTTTGAAAGCACGGCGAAGTTTGAATCAGGTACCGGCTGGCCAAGTTTCTTCCAGCCCATCGATCCCAAGGCTGTCGGTTATCAAAACGACTTTCACCTGGCGTTCCCTAGGATCGAAGTGCACTGCAGCCGCTGCAACGCCCATTTCGGCCATGTATTTGATGATGGTCCGGCGCCGACCGGCAAACGCTTTTGCATGAACAGTGCGTCGTTAAATTTCTATGAAGGTGGGGCGGCGAAGCAGGAAACTGACACCACGGCTGTGGTCTCCCAACCGTAAATTGAGCTGACTTTGCCAGCTGCGTAGGCTCGGCTTGCAACGCCAAGCTGATTGGGGGCCAGTGGTCTCGGGTGCCGATGAAGGTCGTTAGACCGGACGTTCATGTGTTGGGCCGAACAGGTTCACGCACCGCTGTGTTGTCGATTCCAGGGACGGATAGATGTTATTTGCCACCGAACTGTCCAGGGCAACCGCCCTGTTTTGCTTGCGTTGCGGCAAGCTGCCCGCTACTGCACTGCTCTGCGCGAGCCTGACAGCCAATCTCGTCGGGGCGCAAGAAGGGAGTCGCCCATTACCACCGCCGCCCCAAGGCGTCGACGCGATCGCCACCCGGTTGAGCGGCCAGTCGATTTTCGGTGGTGAAGAGCGATTGCCCAAAATCAATGAGAGCGGGCAGATCGAATTGCCGCCGATCGTCACCGCCACCACCTCAACGGAAATGATTGGTAACGGCAGCCTTCCCAAGCCGTTTCTGGATCAAGACACGCAGCCCGAATCCCCACTGTTTGAATCCGTGCAACAGCGCGATGAGTCGTGGGTCTGGTCAGTTTATCCGTTCGCCGCGGCCAACACGTTCTCGCATCCGCTGTACTTTGAAGACGTGATGCTCGAGCGACATGGCCACGAGCGTTTTCCGAAGCTGCAACCGCTAATCAGCGGCGCCCGGTTTTACGCCACCGTGCCGATGTTGCCCTACCTGGCAACCATCCGCCCGCCGGCGAGTTGCGAGTACAAGATGGGTCACTTCCGCGTCGGCGATTGCGTCTACCCGTATGTGCAGCGTCCGCCCTACGTTCGCAATGCAGCCATCGTCGAAGCGGCGGCGGTCAGCGGCGCAGCGATCGTGCTGCCCTAACCAGCGCCACCCGATTCTGCGGCCCGCGGCCGCGGTCGAGATCGAGACCAGCGCCGACTACTTCCGGATCATGCATGGCCAGCTCGGCCCGTTGTTCCGGCCCGAGGACATGCGCATCGCCACCCTGGTCGGCGCGCTGGCGCAGATCGAGGCCGGCACCACCACCCTCTTCGAGTGGTGCCACGGCAACGCCACCCCTGAGCACACCGATGCCGCGCTGGAAGGGCTGATGGATAGCGGCATCCGCGCCGTGTTCGGCCACGGCACGGTGAAGCCGAAGCCGCGGCCGGGCGAGCCGCATTTCTCCACCGTACCGCACCCTGCCGCCGAGATCCGGCGGTTGCG
>CALELC010000361.1 GCA_937904535.1 uncultured Planctomycetaceae bacterium | reverse complement strand
CGCGGCCGTGACCACAACGTTGCGTCCCGCCGGTCCGGTCAATGGGCCATCGCGTTGGAAATGGATCGGCCGTTTTCTGCTGCACTACCTGCGGCTGGTCGGGGGCGCTTCGGCGATGGTGTACCTTGCGGTCGCCGGCATCATTGTCGGGTTCACCGCCACCTACTTCACTTTCAGGTTTCTGCCGTATCGGGTGTACACCCAGCCGCTGTTATTGGAGGACCTGCTGGCATCGATTGGTTTCGCACTGTACCGCATCCTGGTGCCGGTGCTGGCGACGATCTTGGTCGCCGCCCGATGTGGTGCCGCCGTGGCTGCTGACATCGGAGTGAAGCGTTACGGATCACAGATCGAGGCGCTGCAAACCCTTGGTATTAGCCCGACACGCTATTTGCAATTGCCGATCTTAGCGGCCTTTCTGGTGGCGACTCCGTTGTTGAGCAGCCTCGCATTTCATGTTGCCCGCGGCGTGAGCCTGATCTGTTTCAGCAGCATGCATCCCGACCTGGGTCCCTATTTCTGGCAGCAACATTTTCATCGCCAATTGCTTTCGGACGGCTTTTTGGGAGGTGGGCTTTGGCTGGCCGGCGGCTGGGCCGACCGCAGTTGGCTGTGGGTTTTGGCCAAGACCCTCCTGTGCGGCGCGGGTGTCGCAGTGATCAGCTATTATCAAGGCAATCGCCCGAAAGGCTCGGCCAGTGACGTCAGCGATGCGATTACGGCAACGGTTCTATGGGCGACCCTGTTTGTATTGGTTGTCCACTTTGTCGTCGCCCTCTACGAATTTTAATCACGCAGATTTCTGAAATGGGATCAGCAGTGGCGTCGGGTGGCACGATTCGTGTTCAGTGACAGCGTTCGGTCAAAGCATGCGACCAACCAGCAGGCCCCCTTAACGTAGAAGCAGCAGCCAGATGGACAAGAAATCAAAGAAGCGTTTGGAAGTGATCAAAAAGAAGCTCGAGCACCTGCGACAGCAGCTCGCCGGCGTGAAGCAGCAGACGGATGATCCCGATGAAGTGATTCAGTTGCAGGCAGAAATCGGTAAGCTCGAAGCCGAAGCGACGAGTTTGCGTGGCGAGTAGCCCTCTGCTCTGGTTCGGGAAACCGGCGGCATCGCGAGCCGCCTCCGCGGCTCACCTCGCGCAGCAATATCGCGTCGCTATCTCATCCACCTCGCGGCGCGCCGCTGGTCGCCTGCACCCGATTTTTCGGGACACTGCAACTTGCCAGCGGCTTTCGGCACGCCGCTGGCATACTCTGCTCCTGTCCGCTCTTTCACGTCTGAATTGAGCAAACCGGCTGTAGCGAAACGCAACAGGTGTTGCAACTTGCAACACTTCCACAGCGGCCAAGACCAAGTCGAGCGATGCCTGTCGGATTCGCTGGGTTGTCTGCCCAGGACGGGTGAACGAATCACTTGGTCTTGGGGTGCTTAACCGTCACAACCGGCCAGCGGATTCGAGGAATCTCG
>CALELC010000360.1 GCA_937904535.1 uncultured Planctomycetaceae bacterium | reverse complement strand
GCTGCGTTCGCGATCGAGCGGTTCCCGCCGGTTACAGTCGCGGTATGCGGTGCAGCCTTGATGATGGCGTTTGGGTGGTTGCCCCCCGCTTTGGTGTGGCAGTCATTCGCGAACCCCGCACCGATTGCGATTGGCGCATTCTTCGTGATTTCCGGCGCGCTCGTGCGGACGGGCGCAATCGAGGCGATCGCCAACCTCATTACACGCCGCGCTGCTCTTCATCCACGACGGACGGTCGCCGAGTTACTGGCCGGGGCTGCGATTGCACCGGCGTTCATCAACAACACCCCCGTCGTTATGATCCTGATCCCCTTGGTCAGGCGGCTCGCTCGGGTCGCCGGGATTGCAGCAACCCGGCTGTTGATACCGATCTCCTATCTGTCGATTCTAGGTGGCACGCTCACGCTGATTGGCACTTCCACCAATCTGCTGGTGGACGGGATCGCACAAGCGCACGGGCAACCGGGTTTCGGAATATTCGAGATCACCGGCGTCGGGTTAGTGACGATGGCAGCGGGCGTTCTGACCATCTTGGTCATCGGTCCTCGTGTGCTGCCTGACAGAGCCGATCATGACATCGCCGACCGGCACCAGTTGCAGTATTTGACGGGGTTGACGGTTTTGCCGGACCGCGAGGGGCGACTTCCGACTATCGGCGACCTCGGATTCCTGAGGCGGGGCACAGTCCGGCTGGTGGGCATTCGTCGCGGCGTACAGACCTTGCGGAACTCCCCACCCGACACCCGGCTAATGCCAGCGGATCGTCTCGTGGTTTCGAGTTCCGCTGACGAAATCGATGACCTGGCCCGCCGAGATGGCGTGGTCGTCGGCCTGCAAAACGTCGGCCGCCCGATACGCCTCGCGGCCAACGAGCGGGCAGATGATGTTCGCCTGATTGGCCTCACCATTTCACCCACGCATCCGGCCTTGGGCCGAGAATTGCGCGACATTCCGTTTCTTTCCAACCTCCCTGCGCGGGTGCTGGGCGTCGGCCGGGCGCGGCATCTGCCAGGGCCCGAGCTAGGCAGCGTTCGGCTTCGGGCAGCCGATAGCTTGCTTGTCGCCGCCGAGCCGTCGGCGATTGCCGAATTGCACGAGAACACGAACCTTATCGCGGAAGATACCAGCCATGTGCGCCGGTTCCGCCGGCGACGTGCGCCGATCGCCGTTCTGACATTGGTTGGGGTGGTTACACTCGCTGCACTCGGAGTACTGCCTGTCGCCGTACTGGCCTTGATCGGGGTGGGCGTGGTTCTTGCGACCCGCTGTATCGATCCGGAGGAGGCATGGCGATCAATCGACGGTAGCGTCCTCGTACTGATCTTTGCGATGCTTGGGATCGGGAGCGGGCTGGAGGCGATTGGCACCGTGAAGCTTATCGTCGACGTCGTCTCACCGTGGCTCGACACGCTTAGCCCTCTGGCGCTGATTATGGTTCTCTACTTCCTCACGTCATTGCTCACTGAAACAGTAACCAACAACGCCGTCGCAGTGGTCATGACGCCGGTCGCAATCGGCTTGGCGGAGGCCACGGGCAATGATCCTCGCGCGCTGATAGTGGCTGTGATGTTTGCGGCGTCGGCAAGTTTCGCCACCCCCATCGGCTACCAAACAAACACGATGGTCTATGCTGCGGCCGACTACCGTTTTTCCGACTTCGTAAAGATCGGCTTGCCCATGAACGTTATCGTGGGCCTCGCAACCTGCGTTGCCATAAATCTGATGATGTAGTTCGACGCTCGGCCCTTTCCCCCGAAGCGCAGAAGCGCGTCCAGGTGATCAATTCGTGGCGAGAATGTAGTTCGGCTTCCCCAGAGGAGAGCGGGCACACTTGCCCGCGCCGCACCTTCACCACCCATTGCATATTGGATGATGAGCGAGCGACTGTTAGGCGGCGGCCATGACCGATCAGTTGTCCCAACTCGCTGGTCCCGGCGATCTAGCCTGCCTCATGTGGCGCGAGTGGCTTGCTGGCGGCACGCCGGCAGGCGGTTAGCATGAGACAGCTGATCCTATTCAACAAGCCGTTCGGCGTGATCTCGCAGTTCACGGACGATGGGGCTGCTACACCGCGGCGAACCTTGGCTGAATTCATAGATTTGCCCGGCGTTTATCCCGCCGGCCGCCTTGATCACGATAGCGAAGGCCTGCTGGTGTTGACCAACGATGGGCGGCTGCAAGCGCAGATCGCCGATCCCCGGTTCAAGCTCGGCAAGACCTACCTCGTGCAAGTGGAGGGCGAACCTGATGACGCGGCGCTTGATCGCCTGCGCCGAGGTGTGATGCTGAAGGACGGCATGGCCCGGCCAGCTGAGGCAGAGCGGATCACGCCACCGGAGCTTTGGCCGCGCGTTCCGCCGATCCGCTTTCGCAAGTCAGTGCCTGACAGCTGGATAAAGCTGACCATAAGGGAAGGGCGCAACCGCCAGGTGCGGCGGATGACCGCGGCCGTCGGCTTTCCGACCCTGCGCCTCGTTCGCTGGTCCGTGGGCGAATGGACGCTCGACGGAATCGCCCCGGGTGAATGGCGCTCAATTCAGGCGCCGCGCTCAATTCGAGGCTAGTTGTCCTGCTGCACAGCCAGACTGCCCTCACGCAGCAAGTCCAGGATAAGGTCGAGACAGGTCGCCGACGCTGCAACCTCGGCTGCCAAACGGACCTCACTCGCGGCACAAAGGTGTTCTGCGAAAACCGAGGCCGCATCCGAGCAAACGTAAGAACGCCCGTCGACGAACAGCTCCAGCACACCCGCGTCGCCGCGAATGAACGAGAAACGACTGGCGGGATTGCGCAACAGGATGGCGCCGTCGGCCGCAAGCTGGCGCAGCTCGGCAAGCTCGATCGGCTGCTCAGGCC
>CALELC010000359.1 GCA_937904535.1 uncultured Planctomycetaceae bacterium | reverse complement strand
CCAGTAGCTGATTCCCAAGCGGCGATCCATCCAGCGGCGGGTCATGGTCAACGTCGCCGCCAGCGGCAGCAGGATGACCAACAGCATCAACGACCAAGGCGTACCGAGTGAGTGCAAGGAAAATGTGCCGTAGCCAGTCGCGGCCAGCGCGACAAACGGTGCAGCCACGGTGGACACAATCGGGCTGGGAATGATCTGGCCCAACCACTGCGTGACGATGTAGATGGAGACCAAGGCGGCTACACTCAGCAAGAGGGCCGTCGCCGTCGCATCGAGTGATTGTCTCGCTATGGCGGGCAGGACCACGGCGACGGCGGCCACGATCGCAAACAACGCGACGACGCTGGCCGGGGCCGCCTGCCGCGTGAGCCAAACCAAGCGGGGCGGGATTCCTCGGTCCGCCAGAAAGCGAATCCGACCATGAACCGCATCGCTCTGAAAGACACTGACACCCAACCAACAAACAGCCAAAAAGCTCAACAACATCATCATCGGTGGCATCCAGCCCACCTGACTCTGCCGAGCCGCCACGATCGCTAGCAGGATAACCGCAACCAGCAGCATGATCGCCGTACCGCCGAGCATCACCTTGCTTTGCAAAATGAATTGCCACAGCAGAGCAGGGAGCGGAGCTTGAATCCGACCGTAGCCCGCCCGCGCGTTGTCGCTGCGGTAACGATCGCGAGCAGGCATCCAGGCCTGTGTTCGCGACCGCACCGATTCGGGTGCCAACGCTTGCCGGCCGAGCCGATCCGCCAGCACGAGCGCGACCAGGCTGCAAACCAACCGGCACACGAATTGGGTGCCGTCCGAAGGCTTGTCATGAATCGAATCGCGCCAGGGAGCCAGGCTGTCGATCAAAAACGCTAACACATACGGAGCGGTTGCTACCGGGACAACCAATAAAAGCGCCACCAGTGCCGACCGTGACCACCATGCCAGTGCGTACCCGGCCAACAGCACAAACAGAGAATTCAGTTGCCAGTTCACCAGGTCGAAGCGGCTGAACATGCGGGTGTCAAAACTGGCACCCGGCGCAAATATCACACCGCTGAATAGGCACAGCACTGCCAGCCCGATCAGTCCCGCACCGAGTTTGACGCGGACGATCGAACTGGCCGCAATCGGCAGGCTGGCCAACCACTGTAGGGTCCGTTGCTCCTTTTCTTGACCGACCAATAACGCCCCTGCGCCGACGGCGAACAATCCCGGCACGCCGAGCAACAGCAACCAGTTCCCACGGAAAATCTGGTCGGCGTTACCACCTCGATTGAGGAGATAAAACCCATACAGCAGCAACGCCAACGCTGGCAACAAGGTGACCAGCGGCAACAGTTGCCGCATCTCTTTCCACCACAAACGCTGCAAGGCCAGTCGAGCGTTCATCCCTTCGATCCCCGATGTTGCTGATCAAACGATTTCGTTGCTAGGGTTCTGCCGCGGTTTCCGCTGGCGGCAGGGCCGCTGCCTACGCCACATCCATCACTGCGGTCGCGGGCGCGCGGGACACCGGCACCAGTCTTTCGCCGCCGCGGACGCAGGCGGCGAACAGTTCATCCAAGCTCGCACTGCGAACGCGAACCCCCGCCACACCAGGCCGCAATTTCCACTGCTCGATGTCCGTCTCGCTCAGATCGCGAATGATCATTTGCCGCTGCCGACCTTCGATCCGATCGCTGAGCACTTCGGCCGGCGGAGCAACCTGCGGTAGTTGGGCCAGGGGATCGTCGAGGCTAACTGTGACTTCGCTGACGGTCTCGCGGAGGTGCGAGAGGGAATCGATGATGCGGAACTTGCCTTGATGCAAAATGGCAACGGTGTCGGCAACGCGTTCGACTTCGGCGATTTGATGACTCGACAGCAACACCGTACGCCCCGTGGCGACCCGATCGAGCATGCTCTCGAGAAACTCGCGCCGCACCAGTGGATCGAGCCCTGAGGTGGGCTCATCCAGAATCAACAATTCGGGATCATGCGCGAGCGCCAGGGCCAGCGCCACCTTGGCTCGTTGCCCCTTACTGAGATGGCGGATCTTACGTTCCTCGGGAACCTCATAACGCGCGATCGCTTCGCGGTACCGTTCTAAGAATCCCAGTTCGTAGAAAGATGATGTGAACCAACCGATCTCACCCACGCGCATCCAGTCATACAGTGCCGGTGCGTCAGCGACGTAACCGACTCGGCGGCGAATTTCCAGCGCATCGGTTGTCGGATCGAGTCCCAGCACACGGCAGACTCCAGCCGTTGGATTAAGAAAGCCGGTCAAGCTACGGATCAGCGTGGTCTTGCCGGCGCCATTTTCGCCAAGTAAGGCGAATACTGTTCCGCGAGGCACTTCCAGGTCCACGCCCCGCAACGCATCACAACCGGGGAACGAAACGGTCAGACCTGTGGTCGAGATCACCGGGTCAGGTGTAGCGACTGACATGAGCTGGTCCTTGTGGTGAAGATGAGCGGTGGGCGATTAAGAAGAGGTGAGCGGAGAAGCGACCGTGGCGACGGTACCGTCCAGCTGCTCCAGCTGTTCGCTGACGATTTGGCGAATCTGATCCGGCGACAGCCCAGCGTGGAGGGCTTCGGTAAGCGCGCTGCGCAGCCGATCGGCAATCAGCTGGTGCCGAGCCTCGACGCAACGGTGGATCGCATCGGGATGAACCGCCAGTCCTCGGCCACGAAGCGATTCCAACGCGCCGTCGGCCTGCAACTGCTGAAAGGCGCGATTGATGGTATTGGGATTGATCGCCAGTTGCTGACTGAGCACCCGCACGCTCGGCAACAACTGACCTGGCCGGAGCGTGCCTTCGGCGATCGCAAACTTGACCTGTCGGACGATCTGCTCATAGATCGCCACGCCGTTGTTGGGCTCAATCGAAAAGAACATCGCATGCCCCCAGCGAAAGCTGACTTAGTGTTACACCAAGATAGTACACCAGCTATCCAGTGAGTCAAGCTTTCGGTCTCAAGTTTTCGTCACAGGGAAGCATTGAGCCAGGAACTGGTCGGTGCCGCGCCATCTCTGACGGGCGGTGAGGGTGGGAAGGCGCCCCGTGCCACTGTGCGGCTCCGGGAGTCAAGCGAGCGGGACACTCACCGCACAGGCACTCACCGCACAGGCACTCACCGCACAGGCACTCACCGC
>CALELC010000358.1 GCA_937904535.1 uncultured Planctomycetaceae bacterium | reverse complement strand
CGCCCGCCGCTATCGAGTTCAGTGCAGCGGCTAGAGATCAGCCGGATGACATCGTCGTCGTAACTCAGCGGGACACCATGATGACTTTGGACTCGCTTTTGGATTCGACCTAATTGCAACCGAGCGATCGCACCGATCATCTCGTCGCTCAGCGGGTAATAGGGAATGACCACCAGTCGTCCAAGGAGGGCTGGAGGGAAGACCTTTAACAGTGGATCACGCAGCGCGGCCGCGATCGCATCGGACGTGGGCATCAGTTCTGGATCGGCACAGAGGTTCATGATCAGCTCGGTGCCGACATTCGTTGTCAGTAGGATCAGCGTGTTCTTGAAGTCGATCTTGCGTCCTTCACCATCTTCCATCCAGCCTTTGTCAAATACTTGGAAGAACAGCTCATGAACGTCTGGGTGTGCCTTTTCCACTTCATCTAATAACACCACGCTATAAGGTCTGCGGCGGACGGCTTCGGTGAGCACTCCACCTTCACCGTAGCCGACATATCCCGGAGGCGCTCCTTTGAGCGTGCTCACCGTGTGAGCCTCCTGGAACTCGCTCATGTTAATCGTGATCACATTCTGCTCGCCGCCGTAGAGCAACTCGGCCAGGGCCAACGCGGTTTCGGTTTTGCCAACCCCGGAACTGCCCGCGAGCATGAAGACGCCGATCGGCTTTTGCGGATTGTCCATGCCGGCTCGTGAGGTTTGAATCCGGCGAGCGATCGTGTCCAGTGCGTGCCGCTGGCCAATGATTCGCTTTTCCAAGTTGTCTGCCAGGTTTAGAACCGTTTCGAGCTCATTCTTGACCATCCGGCCGACCGGAATGCCAGTCCAGTCTTGAACCACGCTGCCGACGGCCTGCTGGTCTACCGAAGGCAGGATCAGTGGGCGCTCGCCCTGCAACTGAGTCAGTTGGGTTTGCAATTCTCGCAGAGTGGCTCGCAACGTTTCGGGATCATCTGCCGAGTTTGCTGATTCAGGAAGCGGCAGTTCGTCGGGGACGCTATCGACAACACCTGTCGCCGCTCGCAGCTGAGCGCGCAGTTCGAGCATTTGGTCGACGAGCGTTTTTTCGTCTTGCCAGCGCTGCTCGAGTTCTTTCAGACGCGTTTGTTCTGCCTCCAGCGCCGCCGCATTGGCGGCCGCTCGCTGAATGGTATCAATACCGACCGCCTGTTCCCGCTCAATGATTTCGCGTTCGGTTTGCAAGGCGGCAATTCGCTTGCGGGAATCATCTACCTCTGCGGGAACGGCATGCTGGCTGATGGAGACGCGCGCGCAGGTGGTGTCGAGCAGGCTGACCGCTTTGTCGGGCAACTGGCGGGCAGGAATGTAACGGTGCGACAGCCGCACCGCTGCTTCGATCGCTTCATCGAGCAGCTGCACGCGGTGGTGGGCCTCGAGAGTCGAAGCGAGCCCCCGCATCATCTGAATCGCCTTCTCTTCCGACGGTTCATTGACCTGCACGGTTTGGAATCGCCGCGTCAGCGCCGGATCCTTTTCAATGTGCTTCTTGTATTCAGCCCAGGTCGTGGCGGCGACTGTGCGAAGCTCGCCGCGTGCCAGGGCGGGTTTGAGCAGGTTGGCCGCATCGCCCGTTCCCGCAGCGCCACCGGCGCCGACGAGAGTGTGGGCTTCGTCGATGAACAGAATGATGGGTTTTTCGGAAGCCTGGACTTCCTGAATGACTTGGCGGAGCCGATTCTCGAACTCGCCTTTCATGCTCGCCCCGGCTTGCAGCAGCCCCACGTCGAGCATCAGCAGACGAACGTCGCGCAGCGGCGGCGGGACGTCGCCAGCAGCGATCCGCAGCGCCAGTCCTTCCACCACGGCCGTTTTGCCGCCCCCCGCCTCACCGGTCAGGATCGGGTTGTTTTGCCGCCGCCGCATGAGGATATCGACGATCTGGCGAATCTCTTCGTCGCGCCCAACGATCGGATCGATTTTGCCCTGCTCTGCTCGTTCGGTGAGATCGACTGTGAACTGTGCGAGCGCCTGTTGTTTGCCCAGTGCCGCCGGTGCCAACTCGCCGTCAATGCTGCCGCCCCCAGCGTCAGCTAGGGTTTGACCATCGTTGGACGCCAACTGCTCCTCAGGGGATCGCCCCGTTATTTCGGCAAAGTGGTCAACGAGTTCCTCTGTCTTGACCTTTTTGAACTCGCCGGAGATCCCATATATAACGTTGGCGAGTGACTTCGTCTTGAGAATTCCAACTATTAGAAATCCGGTGCGGACCTGAGATTGGCCGAACTTCAAAGTGCCATATACCCAGCCCCGTTCGACCGCATCTTCGATGTGTGATGACAAGTCGGTGATAGAACTTGCGCCGCGCGGCAGACGGTCCAGCGATTCGGTTAAATCCTTAGCGACTCGTGCTGGGTCGAGTTCAAAGTGCTTGATGATTTCATGCAAGTCGGAGTTCGGATGCTGTAGGATTTGATGCAGCCAGTGTGCGAGCTCCACATAAGGATTCCCTCGCAACTTGCAAAAGGTTGTCGCACCCTCAATGGCTTTATAGGCCAGCGGGTTGAGTTTGCCAAACAGCGCCGCTCGACTGATGTCGCTCACAGTGATTTCGTCAGGTTGGAGAAAAAGAACGTATCGAAGGGGTTAGTACGCTGGAGTGAACACCGCGGCATCCGAATCTGCCGCCGGTTCAAGGCTGGTCAAAAAGGAGGTCCAGCCGAGATGACCCTGCTGGCCGAGTTGAGTTTGGGGAACGGACTGCCGCTTCAGGATCAGCTGGACGTCCCAGAGAAGTTCGTCGCCAACATAACTTCGCACCAGCGCAATCAGCCGGCTCATGCCGCCGCTGCTGGGCAACAGGCGTTGAAATTGGGATAGATCGAGCGGCCCGAAGATCAAGCGAAACTTCGACTGGGTGTCCCAAACGCGGTCGCCGCAGATTGCCGATTGTCCGAGCGTGGCACAATCGCTCAGCACCCCCAGGCGCGTTCCGCAGTCCTCCGGCAAGTGCATCCAGTGCCCCGAAAACTGTTCCACCTGGCAGGGCATGCGGAAGAAATGCGTCAACATCGCTTGCAGGCCCTCAGCGTTTCTCGCTTGACCATGGAAGCGACCGACGAACTGCAGTTTGGCATGATCGGGGAGCGCGTCGCGATCGCGAAACGCGTCTGTCCCCAGACCCATCAGCGAGCCGACATACGTCGAAAACCGATCCGTCTCGCGGCGATCCAGCTGTACCGCCGGCTGACCTGACGCCCAGCAGCGATAGAACAAACTGAGCAGGCGATGATGGAACAGGTCCATGAACCGCACCATCGTGTCGTCCTGATGACGGCGGATGCGGTCCCGGGCGTATTCGGTCAAATGCAGTGGCAGCGGGCCATTGGGGCCAAACACTCCGAGGAACCGGCTTAAGAGCATCCAACGCTGGCCATCGGGCGTCGGTTGGCAGGCATGCACGTTGGCCGGGGCGAAATCCAACCCCGGGTGCTGTCCCAAACGCAGCGGCTCATCGCGCGCACGGACCGCCATGCCGGTCGCCGGCAGGTCGCGATGCAGGCAGTCCAGCCGGCGTAAGGTCAACAGCAAACCAAACCGATAAGGCCGCGACTGCAATTGATGAAACAGCTCTAAAGCAGCGTCCGGCTGCCGATCTTCGCTGGCCATCGCTTGACCTCTCCTCGGGTGGTGCTGACAAACACGGTCTCGGCAAACGAGTTGATCGAGACGTACTTGGAAAAGAAGTGGCTGAGCACGCTCGCCAACAGAAACGGTCCGCTACCATCAAAGGCGGATTCATCCATCAACAGCTTGATCTCCAGCCCGCGGCCAAAGGTGATCGGGCCCGGCGAAGGAACCCGGCGGACAACTCGGCGCAAGCGGATCGACTGAACGCCTTGGACCTGACGCTGCATCACCGGATCGTTCTCGGCGACGAACAGCTTCAGCAGATCGCGCAGCGCCATCGCTCCGCGATCATCCGAGACGTCACTTAATGACAAATAATTCAGAGTCAAACTGCCAACCAATTGCCACAGCAGGTTTCCTGGTTGGCTAGCTCGTGACGGCCAAGGAGGCGTCGGGCCGGCCACACATTTCACGCATTCGACCGGCGCACTAACACTCAAGCTGAAGTCCGTCTCGCCGATCCCCAGCGGCATCTGCAACGCTAGGTCGCGGTTGGTGCACAGCGTTTCGACTCGTAGCTGCCGCAGATCATGCCGGTAGGGGGCTTGATTGGCGTCGACCAACGACAGATACACTTCGTCGCCGAGATAGTTGGAACGTGGCCCCAATCGCTTCTCGCGACTCGAAAGCCGGCGTGCCTGACGGTTGGTGGTAAAGTACGACTGAGTCGCTTGACCGCTGTCTTCTTCAACATCAAACGAGGCATAGAACGGCGAAAACACATGCCCCTCACGATCCTCGAACCCATAACCCGTCACTCTCTGCACCGAGAAGACTTCGAAGTCGAGAGGGCGGGTACGATCCGGCACGATCTGATGTTCGTGGTCGTGATCGTTGAGGTGAATCCGGTCGGTGACCTTGGGAAAGAGGTTGATCACCGGGGTGCAGTGCAGCGAAAAGTTTGACTTGCCGACCCGTCCGTCCAAACCATCGGCTGTCTTGCTGAGTGCAAAGACAATCTCGATCCGGTCGGTCTCGGCGCGCGAAAAGGCATCGCTCAGCCCGGTGAGCCGGATAAACATGAACCGCTGTGGGAAGGCAAAGTATTCCTGCAGCAACCGGTAGCCATCAAAGGACTGCGAAACCGGTGGCAGGAGTGCTTGGTCCGGCTCAAACCCGTGCTGCAGCACATTGGCAGCCGACAGCACCCGGTGCCAAGCCCGATTCGCACCAGCCGG
>CALELC010000357.1 GCA_937904535.1 uncultured Planctomycetaceae bacterium | reverse complement strand
TCGCCACCGCCAAACAGGCAGGCCTACGCGGGCTGGTCGTGACGATAGAAAACGCCAACGAAGCGGCGGGGGTTGAGCAGATCGACGTCATTCCGGTGGCCAATCTGGCTCAGGCCGTGGGCTTCTTTTCCGGCGCGATCGACATCCCGCCGCATCCCAGTCAACTGGAAGCGCTGTTCGAGCAGTACAGCACCTATGACCTCGACTTCGGTGATGTCCGCGGCCAAGAGATGGCGAAGCGCGCGATCATGCTGGCTGCAGCTGGCGCCCATAATCTGATCATGATCGGCCCGCCCGGCAGCGGCAAAACGATGCTGGCCAAGCGGATGCCGACGGTGCTGCCGCAACTCAGTCCTGCTGAGTCGATCGAGACGACACGGATTTACAGTGCGCTGGGCCAGTTGCCGCCGGGTCAGCCGCTGATGGCGCGGCGTCCATTCCGCAGCCCGCACCACACGATCAGCGACGCGGGACTGGTCGGTGGCGGCAGTCCGCCAACACCTGGCGAGATTTCCAAATCGCACAACGGGATTCTGTTCCTCGACGAGCTGCCGGAGTTCAACCGCAAGACGCTCGAAGTGATGCGGCAGCCGATGGAGGACGGCGTCGTGACGATCTCGCGCGCCCTGCGGAGTTCGACATTTCCCGCTGATTTCATGCTCGTCGCGGCCGCGAACCCCTGCCCGTGCGGCTACCGCACCGATCCGCGGCGGAGTTGCAACTGCACGCCGCCACAGGTGGAGCGTTACATGGGACGCATCTCGGGCCCACTAATGGATCGCATCGACATTCATATTGAAGTCCCGTCGGTGCCGTTTGATGAACTCTCGGGCAGCGATGCTGGGGCGACGACCAGTGCGCAGATGCGAGAGGAGGTCAATCGAGCTCGCCAGGCTCAAGCGGCACGGTTCAATGGTGGAGCGACGCGCTACAACGCCCAGATGTCCAGTCGCGAAGTTCGCCGGTACTGCGTGCTGGGGCCGGCTTGCACCAAGCTATTGCGGCACAGCGTTGAAGAACTCGGGCTCTCAGCGCGGGCGCACGACAAGGTGCTGCGCGTGGCTCGGACAATCGCCGATGTCGATGGCAGCGAGACGATTGAAGAGGCCCATCTCAACGAAGCGATCAATTACCGGTCGCTCGATATCGATCTGTGGACGTAAAAAAACCTGGCGATCGTGACTCATTGAATCACAATCGCCAGGCTGTAGCTCGCGTTTATCGACAGATGATCGCGAGTGGGGTGGCTGCCATAGTGCAGCCCGCCGACTTCAACTACGGGTTACCACCCCGTTGGCAAGTACAGCAATATTCCACTTGATCACCTCCTTTGTCTAAAGCCAAGAATGACTAGCTCGATCCAGGTGCCAACCAGATCGGATCGACGCTCGTCAGGAAGGTAAATCGCGACGCGTCATCGCGATCCAGTACTGTTATTATTCTTGCGGCAGGGACCGGGACAAGTGTTGAAATCCCAAATTCAAACCGGAATGTTCCTGCGGTTGGGGCGAGTTTTGCAGGGGTGAAATGGCGGATTCGACCGGGCGGTTGAGCGAAAGGGATTGAGCAAGGTGGTCGACCGCTCCGCCGGTCGAATCCAACAGGTTGCAATTCCGATCGGCTAGGGTGGTCGACCGCTCCGCCGGTCGAATGGGTTCTGGGTCGGGCGCAACATACTGATCCGCGGAGCGGGGAAAACCGGAAGACCGATCGGCGGAGCGATCGGCGACGGTAGGAAGTCCGATCGGCGGAGCGATCGGCGACGCTCGGAAGT
>CALELC010000356.1 GCA_937904535.1 uncultured Planctomycetaceae bacterium | reverse complement strand
TCGATCGGTACTCAGCCAGTTCCCACCCCGAACGACCGGCGGAGCGGTCGTCCACCTACGTCGCCGATCGCTCCGTCGATCGGTACTCAGCCAGTTCCCACCCCGAACGACCGGCGGAGCGGTCGTCCACTATTGTCGCCGATCGCTCCGTCGATCGGTGCCCAGCCAGTTTTCACCGCCAAACGACCGGCGGAGCGGTCGTCCACCTCGCCCTCCACCTTCGCCGCTCCGCCACCCAGCCCAGCCGCTCAACTTCCTACTTCTTCCCCAGCGCACGTTTGCTCGCAAAGAAGCCGGTCAGCAGGTGCCCGCACTCCGGCCCCAACACCCCGCCCACCACCTCACAACGATGATTCAGCCGGCGATCAGTGAGCAGCTCATACAAGCTCACCACCGCCCCGGCCTTGGCATCGCTGGCTCCAAACACGACCCGCGGGATCCGAGCCAATAGGATCGCCCCCGCACACATCGGGCAGGGCTCGAGCGTCACATACAGCGTGCAACGCTCCAGCCGCCAATCCTCGATTGCGGCCGCAGCCTGGGTAATCGCCAGCATCTCGGCATGCGCCGTCGGATCGCGAAGCTGCTCGCGGCCGTTGTACGCCTGCGCCAGCAGTTGCCCATCCCGGACAATCACAGCTCCCACCGGCACCTCATCGGCCTCAGCAGCGGCCTGCGCCTGGCGGATCGCCCGCCGCATCCAAAGCTGATCCAGATCAACCGCTGCGTCGCCGCCCTGGCCTTCGAAATCGTACTCGATCACCGCTTATTCCTCGCTCGGCCAGGTCGTCTGGCCATCCTGTGTTTCACTCCCCGGCTGTCCGCTCACTTCGGCGGCTGCGGCGCACTCTGAGGCTTTTCAGCGTCAGGCTTTTCGTTCAGACGGCGGACGCGAACGTTGCGGATCTCCGACTCGCACTGGAACGCGGCGATTCCCACCGGCGATGTTTGTTCCATCTCGCCGCGGATATCCAGCGGTCGCCCGTCACGCTCCCAGTCGACGATCTTCTTGTCATCCAGCCAAGCTCGCAGGTGCGTCTGACTCACCTCCATCCGCACCTTGTACCAGCGTTCTTGCTCGAACTCGCGGATCAACATCGTTTCATTGTTCGACGCATCGAGTCCGTCGATGCTCGAGATCCCGATCAGCGAGCCGCCCCAGCCGCCGAGGATCAGACTGAAGCGTTGGTCATCGACCGGCAGCGTCAGCCCGCAGAAAAAGTCAAACCCGCTGGTTCGCCGAGCTTCCAGCGAGATTTCGTAATCGATTTTGGGAAACTCGCCTTCCCAGCGGACGCCGGTCAGCGGATCGCCAAATCCAAGGGAAATCACGCCGTCTTTCAGCTCCACCGTGCCGTCGCCACCGAACTGGCACGGCACCCACGAGCCGCCCGGACGGATTTCCAGCGATTTCCAAGTTGAGGCCGCCGGGGTCTCTGCGGGTTGTTCGGTGGACTGCGATGCCGCAGCGGTGCCCGATGCGGCAGTCACCACCGGAGCCGCAGCGGTTGGGGGCTCATCAGCGGCCCGTGCAGCCAGTGGCGCCAATGCTATCAGGGTCAACACACACAGTTGCCATCGTCGCGACATCGTCCAAGGTCCTTATTCATTGATCCGTTGAATCGCCGGGCCTCCGCCCCCTTGCGTCATTCAGGTTTGCCCGCCAAACCTGAGGGACGCTCGCGACTCATGATTGCCAAACCGGTTCCGCCAGTATCTTAACCATGCGCCGACTCTCACCGCTGACGATCCTCGGAATTCGTTTGGCGACGCTGATCTTGATCGCTGACTGGATCCTGTTGTTTAGCGGCACGCACCTGCCTTCGCCACCTACAACCGGCCTGCCACGCAGCGACAAGTTGCAACATTTTATCGCTTTTTTTGGCCTGGCGACGCTCCTCTGCTGGGCCATCCCGACCCGCCGGCGGCCTTGGCGAAAAATCGCTTGGGTGCTGGTGATCGCCATCAGCTACGCAGCGTTCGACGAATGGTCGCAGCGGTTCGTGCCGCGGCGGCAAGTCGATATCAAAGACTTCTACACGAACGTCTCCGGCATCCTCGCGGCCACCGCCTGCTACGCCACGATCCGTTTCGTCTTCTTGCAGGTTTGGAAGCCGACCAGTGATCCGGCTATTGAAGATCCTGCAGGTGCCACGCTGCCGATGCCGCAATCAGCGCTGCGGCCAGACTCGCCGCAACTGTGACTCGCAAGCCTGTACCGCGACGAGCGATCAACCGGTCGACACCCGCCACCGCCGGGGCCAACAGCAACATCCCCAGGTAACTCCACCAGGGATAGTCTTCGTAGCTGTAAAACCGCCCGGCTGCCATCATCACGGTGAAGAACGCGGCGGCGGGATAAGCGATTCCGATCCCGCCGGGCAACCGACCGGCGAGCGCAGCGATGACACAAATCAGCGTCGCGGCAATCGCCGCAATCGTCCACTGCACCAGCGCACCATAAGTCGTCGCCGCCACCAGCATTGGGCCGGCCAACATCGCCAGCACGACCAGCGGAAACCACCGCTCGCT
>CALELC010000355.1 GCA_937904535.1 uncultured Planctomycetaceae bacterium | reverse complement strand
ACTCGATTAGTTTTACATCCCAGGGGTTGGCGATGTGGTATTGCACCCCACGCCACTGCACGTGCCGCATCGTGCCCAGCATCAAGAGACCAGCGGCGTAGACCACTTGAGTGAGCGGAATAGCGCAGGCAATCTTCAGCGCCGTGGCGGGACGGATCCAGTGCACCGGTTCGCCTCGCGACCGGACGACGCGGCGCACTGCAGACTCTGTGATCGCGAGTAAGACCAGGTTAGACAATTGCAGCACCAACAGGCCTCCTGCCAACCACGCTGCTGATTGCCAGTCCGCCATCATGATCGCGGTCAAGAAGGCGATCACCGCAGCCACCAATGCCAACGTCGATACGGCGCCGTGCGTAGCCAGTGCCGGCCACGCCGGATGATACAGCCGCCCATTCAACAATTGCCGCCGCATCCACGGAAAAAACTCCGCCAGCGAACAAGACTCGCGGTTGATCATCATCACGGTGGGCACAAAAGCCACCCGCTTTCCCTGGCTGCGCACACTGTCGTAAATCGTGGTGTCCTCGCAGAATGCTCGCCCCCATCGATCCAGCAAGTCACTCTGCTGCAACACCTCCCGACGGATCGCGAGGCTGCCGCCCCAGGTGAACTTTGACCAATACATCTGTGCAACAGCCGATGCATTCCACAAATAACGCACCAGCGAGCCCCAACTGGGATCGTGGGGCATGTACCAGCGGTTGCCGGCGGTAACCGCGATGGTTGGATCACCCAGGGGAGCGACCAATTCGCGCAGCCAACTGCGGTGCGGAACCGTATCCGCATCCAGCAACGCCACCACTTCGCAGTCCGTGTCAAGGTGCGAGATCGCCTGGAGCAAACTACTGCATTTCAAGCCGCAGGTGTCGCGCCGCTGTTCCAACACCTCAACCGTGACGTGCTCAGGATGCTGTTCCGAGAGCATCGTCTGCACGATGGAAAGTGACGGATCGGTTGCGCTGTCAACGACAATTCGGATTTCGTGGTCAGGATAATCGAGCTCCAAGAGGGCTCGCAAAGTGTCGCCCAGGAACGGATCGGCACCGCGGAGGCAGAGGATGACACTGGCACGCGGCCAGCGGTGATCCGTAGCTGGAACCGGCTGCCGACGAACGAGTACTCGGCAGAACCCGAGTCCAAATACAATTTGCAGAGCGGTCAAAACCGTCAGCACCAGGAACAGGCTCAAGGCGATTATTGTCACGGTGGACTCGCGGCAGTCGATGTGGGTCTTGTGGCTGCTATTGATGACGCATTTTGTGCAATCTACAATGCTAATCCACGGTTTCTGACCTAGCGTGTGAGAAATTCTGCACCGACCGAATCACCACTGTTAGGAGCCAACGTGAGCACCTCCTCTGCGGACCTGAGCCGGCGCGAGATGTACGCCGAAATCCGCAAGCTTTGCAGCTCGGATAATACCACGAACCTGTTTGTCTTGGCGCGTGAGTATGCGGTTCTTGCCGCGGTCATTGCCGGATGCGTGACGGCGTATCACCAGATCACTGCCAGCGGGGCCTCCTTGCTGTGGATGCTTCCGATTTACGTAGCATCGATCATGATGATCGGCATTTGGGTGCAAAACCGGCTCGGCTGCTTGATCCATGAATCCAGCCATTATTTGCTGTTCAAGAATCGCAAGGTCAACGACATTGTCGCTAACCTGTTTGTCGCTTTCCCGCTGTTCGGCGTGATTTCAAACTATCGCATCGGGCATTGGGGACACCATCGACATGTCAATGATCCCGAGAAGGATCCCGATCTGCTGCGACTAGCCAAACACTATCCCGCGAAGTTTCCCATCAGCAAAGCTCGATTTCTGTGGGAATATGTGCTGTATCAGTTGCTTACGCATCAGGCACTGAGCTACCTCAAGGGCCGAGCCGAATACGTGGCCTTTATGATGAAGCACAAGCCGGTCAACGGGCAGGATCCGCTGGGCAAAGGTTTCACCTGGACCTTGCGAATCTCGTATTATGCCGCCGTGTTGGGCGTGCTGATGTACTTCAATTGGTGGCCGCACTTCTTGTTGCTGTGGCTCGTGCCGATGATCACGTTTTATCCGGTGACACTCTACCTCCGTGAGATTGGTCACCACGGCAACTATCCTGACAACGGCGACTTCACCAACAGCCGCGTGTACGAAGGCTATTGGCTGGAGCGGGAAATCTTCTTTCCGTTCAGCGAGCAAAATCATGTGTTGCACCACATGTTCCCTACGCTCCCCTGGCACAAGATGCGGCAGGGCCACGAAGTGATGATGCGGTATGCCCCCTATCGTGAATCGGTCGTCACCTGCGACGGCTTCTTTTTCAAACGCGATCGCAGTAACAGCAATCCAACGGTGCTGGATCTGCTCGCCGCACCGCCCGATCGCTATTTGCGCTCGAGTGCCACGCGGCAAGTCGCCGAAATCCGTAGCGATACTCTAGACGAAGTCGGTGGCGCGGTTGCCCAGTAGCCAGCAGATCGGCCGTCGGCGGACCGCCGTCGGAGCAACGCAGACCGGTAAAGCATGCAAAGTCAGTGTGCTGGGAGCGGGAGCGATCGGCTCGATGCTCGGCGGCTTGCTGAAGGTTCACGATCCGCAGTGTGAAGTTCTGCTGCTGGCCCGCGGAGAACACGCCCGAGCGATGCAAGACCAGGGTGCTGTGCGGCTAGAAGGAAATTGGGGTGCGCGTGAAGTGCCTGTGACGACCAGCAGTGACGTCGCAGCGCTGGCCGGCTCGAACTTCATTCTGCTGACCGTCAAATCGCATGACACGGAACGAGCGATTGCCGCGGCTGCGCCATATCTTGGCAACGCGATCGTGATCTCAATTCAGAATGGGGTCAACGACGAGACTCTGAGCCGGTATGTCGCCGCCGAACGATTGGTGATGGGGATGACTGCGACGAACATGGCGTTGGTGCGCCCTGGCGTCGTCAGTTTGCAACTGGACGGCGCGACCGTCATCGGTCCCAATCCGGAGCAGACAAACCTCGCGGCCGCTCAAAAAGCACTCGAACTGCTGCGGCGAACGGGACTACGAGTCGAGCACCACCACAACATTTTGGGAGTGCGTTACAACAAGTTGGCGCTCAACACCGTCGGTTATGCTTCTTGTTTGTCCCAGTCCAACTTTATCACCGAAGCGGTTTGCTATGCGCCTTGGCGGCAGGCCGTTGGTCGACCTCTGGTCGAGGAAGCAATCGCTGTCCTGGAGCGTGCTGGCGTGCCGCTCGCTCGGATTCCCGGCAGGCCAGACATCTACGGTTTCCGTCGGTTTTTGTCGCGTCTGGATCGCCCTCTTCTCGGGCCGCTGGTCGCCACAGCCGCACGGTTGATCTACAACCGCAAGCCGATCATCTACTCGCTTTATCAGGACTTGCTGCACGGAAAGCAAACCGAAGTGGAGCACATCAATGGACAAATCGTGCGGTTAGCAGCCGCTCACGGAATGCCTGCTCCGTTCAATGAAGCTGTGATCGAGCTTTGTCATCAATTGGAACACCGCGGTGCCGGGCAGTTCTGGCTCCGGCAGGAAGTCATTGCCCGCTTGGCAACGTGTTCCACAGCCAATGGACGGCATCGCGTTTAGCTTCCCAGCGACTGTTACTCGCTGGAAAGTGACGGCTCGACCGAAGTCGGTGCCTGAAAAAAACGTCGCAGCGGCCCGATCAGCAGCGCAGGGAACAGCACCACGTCGCTGATAAACGAGACCGCGAGCAGCACGAAAATCATCACGGCAAACCGCTGGGTCGGCAAAAAGCCGCTCAAGCAAAATACGAGCAGTCCCACGCCGCAGATCAACGTTGCGTGCCCCAAGGCGCGGCCGCAGCGCTGCAGCGTCGCATGTACTGCCGGTTCAACTTCTCCTCCCAGCCGCTGCTGTTCGCGACGGAAGGTGATCAAGAAATGCAGAGTGCCGTCGACTGCGATCCCCAATGCGACGCTGGCAGTCATCATCGCTCCGATGTCGACCGCAGTCCCCGCCCAGCCCAGCACACCGAACACAAGCACGACCGGAAAGAGATTGGGCAGCATGGCGATCATACCGCTGCGGAGACTGCGTGTGGCCGCCACCATCACCGCCCCAACAATGAGAAACGCCGTCAGAAAGCTGACCGTCAGGTCCCGCAGCAGCAGACTTTGACTGGCATGCACCAGGGGAACAATCCCGGTCATTTTCACGCGCACGCCGGCATTCTCTGCCGCGGGAGCCTCCGCAACGGCTGCAATTGCATGCTGCTGAAGTCGTACCAACTCGTCGCCCTGCTGTTCTGGCCGCGCCGCTCGGGTGCGAACGGTAATCCGCCACGCCTGGCCCTGATCGTCCTGTGCCACGAGTCCACCGGCTAACAAGGATTCAAAGTTTCGCTCGATCTCGCGGTTGAACACTCGTCGACGAACGGTCGCTCCGACGCCGCCGCCGCGAGGCAGATTGGGCAAAAAGTTGAGGGCCGACAACGTTCCCCCGACCTCCGGTTGTGCTGCGAGCCGCGCCTGCACCCTCGCAACCAGTTCCAGCCGCTCAGTAGTTCGCAACCCGTTTTCCGCAGGAAACTCCACGATGAACTCTAGCGGAACCAGCGGCCCGAGTTCCCGCTCGAGCCACAGGTGATCCTGGACAACGCGACTCTCGGACGGCAGTAGACTCAGCACATCCACCGAAGTTCGCAGTCGCTGAACGCCGAAGATGCCTACGACCATCAACCCCAACATGATCGCAGAAAGGAGATAGGCGTGTCGGCTAACTCCCACACCGACAGCCTGCAGCACCGGTGAATGCAAATGGGAAGCGGCCGCCACGGACCGAGATTTCGACGGTTTCGCGGCACGCCCCGCCGTCCGCCGCAAGTTGCCAACAAACCCAAGGAATCCACGACGTGCACGTGCCTCTCGGCCGCGTTGGCCTCGTTTGGGCTTCCGACTGCTTGCTACCGGAGAGCCAAACGCGATGACCCCGGGAAAGATAAGGAACAACACACTAAACGCCGCGAGACTGCCCACAGCGCCGAGAATCCCAAACTGTCGGACCGGTACCACTTCGCTTACGGCCAGCGAGCCGAGTCCAATCGCGGTTGTGATGATTGCCAGCCAGCAAGGCAACCAACCGATGGCCACAGCACGCTGCATCGCGCCGACTTCTCCGCCTTCAGCGCGCTCTTCGCGGTAGTAATTCGCGAGGTGGATGCCAGCAGACATCGTGATCGTGAACACCAATGGCGCTAGCACCATCAGAATGGCGTTCATGCGGATATCGCTGAGGTCGGTAAATGCCAACACCAATCCCTGGCTGAGCATTGCCAGGGCAAATATCGGCAAGGCCAACCGCAGTGACCGCAAGCAAATCAGGCACAATAGCAGCGACACAGCAGCAGACGGAATGATCAGCAGGCTCGATCGCTGGCTTTCGGCGTCGATTTCAATCCCTTCGAGCAAACCACCGGCGAGGATAAAGCTTTCTGCTGGTAGGCCAATCGATTGTGCAGCGGCCGTACGGATTAAATCCGGTAGTTGATCGCGCAGTGCCGTGCCCGCCTTGCTGACCGTAATGAGCGCGCAGCTCGTTTTCCCATCTGGACCGACGAGAATCCCCTGCAAGCGCTGTTGCGCTGCAGGCCGGGACAATTCCAGCGGTGGCTCCTGCAGCGCACGCAGCGCGCCAAATCCAGTCGAGACCTTGGGGAACAGACTGTGATAGCTGTGACCGCGGACGGCAGTCCTATCGGATGTCAATCGATCGGCGAGTCGTTGCAACCGCGGATCATCGACGGTGCAACCCTCATAGCTCAGCACGATCATCTCCGCGTGCGAGAAACGCTGGAGAAATTGATCGAACTGCCGTCGTGGCTCGAAGTCCTCCGAGACCCACAGATAGGGAACGTTATGGAAATCTTCAAAGCCGCGTTGACTGGCTCGCAAAATCCATGGCAAAGCCGCAATCACAAGGATGCTCGTGGCCAGCGAAATGAGGATAAGACGCCGCTGGTTCATTGCAGTTTCCACAGCGACGGCTGTGCAGGGGCGGCGGGTCGCGTCATGTTGGGGCCAGACGTTGACGAATGAAAGCAAGCCAAGTTCACCAGTGTACAGACAAACTCAGCGCTCTCAATCGTCCCTCAAGCTGCCTGGCGCAAGGCCCTGAGGACGCTACTGATCTCAGCAGGAACCTATGGAACAAACCGGCATCGGCTCGGCCGCCCGAGCCGCCCAGCGAACATCGGTGATCAAACGGCTACTGCCGCTGGTCGGCAGCAGCGTGATGTTACTGTGGCTATTCAGCCGGTTCTCGCTGACAGAACTGATTAATGCCTTTGGGCAGTTTCAGTGGCCGCTCCTGATTCCACTGACGTGGGCGCTGGTGGCGTTCACCTTTCTGTGGGATTCGCTCTGCTTGCGACGGTTGTTCAGCCAAGGAACCGAGCCCATCGACTACGGCGTGGTCGCCCATGCCCGCGGGCTGTCGTATCTCTTCGCTGTCGTCAACTTCAGCTTTGGACAAGGCTTACTCGCATTCATCCTGTCGCGGGCCCGTGGGATTCGGTTTGCCGAAGCCGCCGGCCGCTGCGTGGTGATGGCCTATGTCGACGTGCTGACCTTATTGAGTGTCGGCCTCATGGGTGCGTCCTTTTCCAGTGATCCGCGGATCCGATACATGCCGCTCGTCGCGGGGCTGGCTCTGGCGAGCTTGCTGAGCGTGGTAGCGGTGCTGAAAGTTTTCCCGGGACGAGCGATTCCGCGATTTCGTCAGTCGCCACTGGGCGATGCCGCCCGATTGTTGGACTGGCCCTGGAGCGAAATCGGTAGTTTGGCCGGACTGCGGCTGGTCTATTTCTCCGGCAGTATTCTCTATTTATGGACGGCGCTGTGGATCGCCGGCTTCGCCATTGGTCCATTAGTGGCAATCAGCGTACTGCCCATCATCGCGATGTTGGAAGGATTGCCACTTAGTATCGGTGGGCTGGGTACACGGGAAACGGCGCTGGTCCTGTTACTCCAGCCGCCGCATCCTGAATTACTCGTCGCCTTCTGTTTGGTGTGGTCTGGGAGTTTCATCAGCGGACGAATGCTGATTGGCCTGATCAGCCTGTGGCACCCTCGCAGCCGCCAGTGGCTGACGCTTCGTCATCAAGAGCGGCCGGGGCTGTGAGCGGCCGGGGCTGTGAGGGGTAAGGGGTATGGAATCCGAGGCGCGATGGTGCCAGGCCACTCCGGGAGCGCTTAGGATAAGGGTCGCGTGCCTTCGTCATCTACGGCGATTAATTGCGAAAGCCGGCTAATCAGTTAAGCTGGGAAACTCCAGTTGGTAGTCCGGATGATGCACCGCGCGCGGCGGACTGGGTGAGCTACTGTTCAGCGGATGCACTCTCTGACTCATTGCAAGGGACGAACTACCTCATGACGGATCTGTCGCAGCGGCTGGCTAACCTTTCTCCGCAGCAGTGGAAATTGCTGCAACAACGTTTACAAAGCCGATCTTCGACACCCGAGCCGATTGCGATCGTTGGCATGGCGTGCCGGTTTCCGGGCGCGCCCGATCTTGGCGCTTATTGGCAACTGATCGAGCAAGGAATCGATGCAACCAGCGAGATCCCGGCGGATCGCTGGGATGTCGACGCCCTGTACGACCCGACCGGCGAACAAGCCGGAAAGATGTTGGTCCGCCGCGCGGGCTTGTTAGAGAACATCGATCAATTCGATCCTCAGTTCTTTGGGATCTCACCCCGTGAGGCAGCACGGATGGATCCCCAGCAGCGATTGTTGCTGGAAGTCTGCTGGGAGGCACTCGAAAATGGTGGAATTGCGCCGCACAGCGTGGCCGGTTCCGCGGCCGGTGTATTTGTCGGCATTGGCGGGACGGACTATGCCAAGGTCCCTGCGCAGTTTGAAGGCTACTATCAGCTGATTGATGCACACGTTGGGACCGGAAATGCTCTGAGCATCGCAGCCAACCGCATCTCTTACATCTTCGACTTGAGAGGCCCGAGTCTCGCTGTCGATACGGCCTGTTCGTCTTCGACCATGGCGATTCACTTGGCGGTTCAGAGCCTGCGCAACCGCGAGTGTTCCATGGCGTTATCCGGCGGAGTCAATGCGATCCTGACACCGGAAACGACGATTGCCTTTTCCAAAGCGCGGATGCTTTCGCCCGAAGGTCGCTGCCGTCCCTTTGACGCCGGCGCCAATGGATACGTGCGCGGCGAAGGCTGCGGCATCTTGGTCCTCAAACGCTTATCCGACGCGCTTGAGCAGGGTGACCGGGTGTTTGCGGTCATCCGCGCAACCGCGACGAATCAGGATGGCCGAACTTCGGGAATCACAGCTCCCAACGCGGTTTCGCAGCAAGCGGTGATCTTGGCGGCTCTGGCACAGGCAGGATTGCAACCATCCGATATCCAGTACGTCGAAGCCCACGGTACCGGCACGCCGCTCGGCGATCCGATTGAAATCGAAGCACTCAGCCGAGTGTTTCCTCGCAGCAGTACGAGTGAGCGACCTGTTTATGTGACCTCCGTGAAGGCCAATGTCGGTCACATGGAAACGGTCTCCGGAGTTGCAGGCATCATCAAAGTTGCGCTGATGATGCAAAATCAAAAGATCGCTCCACAGTTGCATCTGGAGAAGCTCAATCCCCGAATCTCACTGGCGCAGTCGCGGCTGGCGATCCCGACACAGGCGGTTCCGTGGCTTGCAACTGATTCGGAGCGGCTCGCAGGAGTCAGCTCATTTGGCTTTGGTGGCGCCAACACTCACGTGGTGCTCCAAGCCCCTGCGGGCACCGTCGAGGATCCATCGTCAGACACCAGCTCACCGATCGATCGCACGCGTCACCTGGTCACGTTGTCGGGAAAATCACCTGCGGCTTTACTGGATTCCGCGAAGCGATTGCGGACGACGCTTGAGCAACAGCCGTCACTGAATATCGCTGACCTTGCTGCAACGCTCAGTCGCGGGCGAACGCATTTCGCTCATCGTGCAGCCATCGTGACAGCCAGCACCGAACAACTTGCTGAGCAACTTGCTCTGTTGACTGCAGAACCGCAGGCGAAACTGCCGTTGCGAGGAATGAAGTCGGGGGTGGTGCGTCCTGGGCAGCGCGCGAAGATTGCGTTTTTGTTCACCGGCCAAGGGTCCCAATATCCTGACATGGGACTCGGGCTATATCAGACGCAACCGTTTTTTCGACAGGCATTGGACCAGTGCGACGAGATCCTTCGCGATCTGCTGCCGCGACCGCTTTTGTCGGTGATCTACCCCCGATTGCACTCGATTTCCGAGCCTGCTGATAACGAACTTAACCAGACGCAGTACACGCAGCCTGCTCTATTCGCGATCGAATACGCGTTGGCAACACTTTGGCGGCACTGGGGAGTCGAGCCTGGTGCCGTCTTGGGGCATAGTGTCGGTGAATATGTTGCTGCCTGCATCGCTGGAGTGCTGTCGCTTGAAGACGCGCTGCGGTTGATCGCACACCGGGCGAGGCTGATGCAGGAGCTACCTGCTGGCGGGCAGATGGCCGCGGTTTTCGCACCGGCAGATCGCGCCGCGTCGCTCATCGAACAATTGAATCTTGGGGATGTCCTGGCAATCGCGGCCAACAATGGTCCCGAGAATACCGTCGTTTCGGGGAAGGCGTCCGCGCTCGATGCGTTCCGACAGCAATGCGATCAGCTAGGGATCACGGCCCAGTTACTGCGAGTGTCGCACGCGTTTCACTCGCAGCTGATGGAGCCCATGTTGAATGAGTTCCACAAACTGGCATCAGCTTGCAACTTCCAGTCTCCGCAGATTCCTTTGATCTCCAATGTCACGGGAAATCTGCAGCAGGAACCCTGGACTGCGGATTATCTCTGTCAGCATGTACGCGGCACCGTGCGATTTGCTGAAGGCATGGCAACGCTCGCTGGACGCTCGCCAGACATTTATCTCGAAGTCGGACCGGCGCCGGTACTGACCGGCATGGGACGACGTAGTCTGAGCGACACAGGAGCGGCCTGGCTCCCGTCGCTGCGTCAGGGGCAATCCGACGAGGAAACGCTGCTGCTGACCGCAGCGGAACTCCATGTTTCCGGTGTGCCCCTGAACTGGGCGGCGTTTGATGGTCCTTGGAAGCGTCAACGGCTGGTCCTGCCGACGTATCCCTTCGAGCGGCAACGCTGCTGGTTTGATCCACCAACCGCGCCACCTCGTGGGATCGCCGAACGTGCCCGAAGATCGACGCAGGTGCATCCGTTGCTGGGCGAGTCGATATCCCTGGCAACGGACCAGCGGCTGTTTGAACAGCGGCTGTCACCGGAGAGTCCGGCATACCTTTCCGAGCACCGTGTGCAGGACTCCGTCGCGTTTCCCGCCGCCGGATATGTTGAACTAGCGCTCGCTGCAGCTGGCCACCTATTTGGTCCCGGTGTCCACCGTCTCGACGACTTATTGATTCAGCAAGCGTTGTTTTTGCCAGCGCAGAGCGATCGCGTCGTGCAGACGATTCTGGCCGCTGAAAGCGGTGGCAGTCGCACGGTGGAAATCTCGAGCACATCATCACCCTCCGATAACCAGTCAACCTGGACGCTGCACGCGTACGGCAAGCTGCGTCACGGGAGCGGTTCCACGGACGGTGACGCCGGTATACCGGATACTTACAGGACGTTCGCCTCGCGAGTCGTCGATGTGCAGACACAGCACCAGTTCTATGAAACGATGGCTGGCCGCAAACTGCAGTATGGTCAGCGATTTCGCGTGCTCGGGCAGTTGTCGCGGAGCCCGGACGAAGCGTTGGGCGAGGTGCAATTAGATGCCACCGTCG
>CALELC010000354.1 GCA_937904535.1 uncultured Planctomycetaceae bacterium | reverse complement strand
GGAGCGGTCGGCGACAATGTGTGAATATCAAGCTGGCAGCACCGACCGGTGGAGCGGTCGGCGACCATGTGCGGTCGGCAACGGAGGGCCGGAGCGCTTAGCTCAGCTGCCACGGGTCGCGGCGGGGACGGGATTGCATCGCGCGGGCGGCTTCATCGCCGACAATCTGCTCGGCCTGCGCATCCCACTGCAGTTTGCGACCGGTCCGCACGGCGATGTTCCCCAAATGACAGGCGGTTGCGCCGCGGTGGCCAATGGCGACGTCGCAAATCGGACGCTGGCGCGTAGCGATACAGTCCAAGAAATTGCGGTGGTGATTCTTGCTGACGTACAACTCGACCAAGCCGTCCGTGCCGCCAGGCTTGCGAGCGTCGATCAGAATGTCATCCGGCTTCGACTCGATCACGCCACGATTGACGAAGATCTCACCGCCGGTGCCGATGAACCGCACGCCACCACGGATGTCCTTTTGCTCCTGGCCGACGATCATGGTGACGTCGTTCGGGTAGCGATAAGTTACTCGGCAAGCAGTCGTGACTTCGATCCATTTCTGCGGATGAAACTCGGCGGTCCCTTCGACGCTCAGCGGCCCAGACTCATCGACGTCCATTCCCCAGTGGGCGATGTCGATGTGGTGCGCGCCAAAGTTGGTCATTTGGCCGCCGGAGTAGTCCCAAAAGAAGCGGAAATTGTAGTGCACGCGGTCGACGTTGTAGGGCCGCTCCGGCGCAGGCCCGAGCCAGAAGTTGTAATCGAGTTCGGCTGGCGGAGCCGAGTCGGCCACTGGCGGACGGTCGCGGTAGGGATGGTTGCAGCCGGGAATACCGACGTGTACCTCGGTCAATTTGCCGATTCGGCCCGAACGGACCAACTGACAGGCAAGCCGGAAGGTGTTATCGGAGCGCTGTTGCGATCCGGTCTGCACAACTCGCTGGTGCTGGCGAGCGGCCGCGACCATCGCTTTGCCCTCGTCGATGGTTAAAGTCAGCGGTTTTTCGCAGTAAACATCTTTGCCGGCCTTACAGGCTTCGATCATCACGGTTGCGTGCCAGTGGTCGGGCGTGCTGATCACCACCGCGTCGATGTCCTTGCGGTCGAGCACGCGGCGGAAATCCGAGGCGCCTTCCAACCTGCGGCCGGTCTTTTCCTGGAATTTTGCCGAGGCGGTTGCCAGCATCTTGGCATCGACGTCGCAGGCTACCGCAGCATTCTCTGCAAACGCCATCAGGTTGGTCGTGCCCATGTTGCCCACACCGATGTGCGCCGTCACCACGCGGTCGTTGGCCCCAAACGCTCGCTGGGGGATGAACATCGGAGCGGCAGCCACGGCGCCGGCGGTCGCCAGAAAGCGGCGGCGGGAGACGGGGAAACGCTTCGCGGCGGGCGGTTGATTGGTCATGGGAAGATCGAGGGCAGGAGGACAGGGGTAAGAATTCGGAGGACGGGAAACGGTAAAGGAGTGACGAGACGGTAAAGGGCGGACGGGGGAGATACAGCGTTCACGGGGCTAGTCGATCCTAGCGGAAACTCCGATCGACGGAGCGATCGGCGACGCTGGGGATCGGCGACGCTGGGGACAGTTTAGCTGAAATGGGCTGGTGAGAGGAATTGTGATCCCCGGAAGGCGGTGGGCGGGCGTGGCCACCGCGGCTCAACCTTCGCCGCAGCGGGTGCCGACAGAGAAGCAAGAGACTTGTTCCTCCAGCCTTCATCCCTGGTCGGGCTGCTGCTGCTCGCCCGAGCGAGTTGCTGGCCAGTGTCGGCCAGAGTGATAAGCTGGAGAAGCGCGCATTTGCCAGCGGCAACCCACCGGATTGTCGAGCTTTTACTAAAAATCAAGTACGCATGACCAATCGCCCTTTTGTTCACTTGCACTGCCACAGCCACTACAGCTTGCTCGACGGAGCCGGCGATGTCGGCAAGTTGATCAAGCGCTGCAAAGAGCACGGCATGAACGCGCTGGCGCTGACCGACCACGGCAACCTGCACGGGGCGCTGGAGTTCTACCGCAAGGCGAAGGATGCGGGGATCAATCCGATCATCGGTTACGAGGCCTACATCGCTCCGGGCAGCCGCTATGACCGCGGTGGGGCGACCGGCAGCAAAGATGCCAGCTACCACCTGACGCTGCTGGCCCAGAACCGTACCGGTTTTAAGAACTTGGTGAAGCTCGCCAGCGCCGCCAGCCTCGAAGGGTTTTATTACAAGCCGCGAATCGACAAGGAGATTCTCAAGACCTACAGCGAAGGGATTATCTGCCTGTCGGGCTGCGTCAGCAGCGAGTTCAGCCGTGCGGTGCTCAAAGGGCTCGACACGGCCGAGGCCGAGAAAGAGGCCCGTGAAGTGGCCGGCTGGTTCCACAGTGTGTTCGGCGACCGGTATTTCATCGAAGTGATGAACAACGGTGTCGAAATCCAGCGGCTGCAACTGCAAGGTGCCGTCGACCTGGCAGGTCGCCTGGGATTGCCGGTGGTGACGACCAGCGACACGCACTATGTCGATCCCGAGGACGCCGAAGCTCAGGACATCATGCTGTGCATCAACACCGGGAGGTTTCGCACCGACACCTCGCGGATGCGGATGGACGGCAACCAGTACTACCTGCGCAGCCCCGAGCAGATGTACGAGCAGTTCCCGGGGCTCGAAGACGCTGTCGCCCGCAGCCAGGAAATCGCTGACAGCGTCAACATCGACCTCGAGCTCGGCAAGCACTACTTCCCGCGGTTTGAGTGTCCCAACGAGACCAAACCGATCGACTATCTCCGCGAACTCTGCATCCGCGGATTATTGGAACGGTACGAGGGGAACTCAAATCGCATCATCGACGGCAAGCTGAGCGAGGAAGTGATGGCCCGGCTCGAACGCGAGCTGGGGGTGATCGAAAAGCTCGGCTACCCGACCTACTTCTTGATCGTCTGGGACTTCGTCAACCACGCTCGAGACAACGGCATCTGGGCGACCGCCAGAGGGAGCGGTGTGGGGGCGCTGGTGTGCTACGCGCTGTATCTGTCGCACGTCTGCCCGCTGCAGTACGACCTGCTGTTTGAGCGATTCTTGGACGAAAGCCGGATCGAGCCGCCGGATATCGATATCGACTTTGACAAAGATCGCCGGGTCGAGGTGATCGAGTACGTCAAAGAAAAATATGGCCACGACAACGTTTGCCAGATCGGTACGTTCGGTACGCTCGCTGCCCGGGCAGCGATCAAGGATACCGGACGAGCGCTGGGGATTCCGCTGGCGCGGGTCAACCAGATCACCGAGATGGTCCCCGACGAGCTGAAGATCACGATCTCCAAGGCACTGCAACAGAGCGAAGAGCTGAAGCAGACCTACGAGAACGATCCCGAGATCCGAGAATTGCTCGACCTCGCGATGCGGATCGAGGGGCTGGCGCGGAACGTCGGTACGCACGCCGCGGCGGTGGTGATCGCCGATAAACCGCTGAGCGAGTACGTGCCGCTGTGCCGGGTCTCCGGCAAGCAAGACGTGATCACGCAGTGGTCGATGGCCGACGTCGAAGCGGCCGGCCTGCTGAAGATGGACTTCCTCGGGCTCCGCAACCTGACGATCCTCAGCAAGGCTGTCGACACGATCGAGCAGACGACCGGCAAGCGGATCGACCCGCTGAAGTTCCCGCTGGATGACAAGAAGACCTACGCGCTGCTGCAGCGAGGCGAAACCAAAGGGGTGTTCCAGCTCGAGTCGGGCGGGATTCGCGATCTGCTGCAGCGGATGAAGCCCGACCAGTTCACCGACATCATCGCGACCAACGCGCTTTACCGGCCAGGGCCGCTCGAAGGCGGGATGGTCGATGACTTCGTCAACATTAAGCACGGTCGCCAACAACCGGAATACAAACACCCGGTGCTCAAGGAGATCCTGGAAGAGACCAATTCGATCATGGTCTACCAGGAACAGGTGATGCGGATTCTCAACCGCCTGGGCAATATCCCACTGGCGGCCGCCTATACGGTGATTAAGGCGATCAGCAAGAAGAAAGAGTCGCTGATCAATCAGAACCGCGAGAAGTTCCTTGAGGGTTCGGTCGCCAACGGCCTGAAGAAAGAAGACGCCGAAGACATTTGGAACCTGATCCAAAAGTTTGCGGGTTACGGGTTCAATAAGTCTCACAGCACCGCGTATGCGTTGGTCGCCTACCAGACGGCATACCTGAAGGCGCATTACCCGGTCGAGTTCATGGCGGCGCTGCTGTCGAGCGACATCACCGGGCGGAACTTCAAACGCAAGGACGCGCTGGTTGAGCACATGGAGGACTGCACGCGGATGGGGATCGAGGTGGTCGCGCCGAGCGTGAACCACAGCGATGCCGACTTCGCGGTTAAAGACGGCAAGATTCTGTTTGCCCTTTCAGCGATCAAAGGCTGCGGCGGCGGGGCGGCCGAAGCGATTGTGGCAGCGAGAAAAAGTGGCGGACCGTTTAGCGACCTGTTTGAGTTCTGCGAACGAGTTGACGTGCAGGCCTGCAACCGCGCCGCGATCGAAACCCTGATCAAAGCCGGGGCGATGGATTGCTTTGGCGCCCAGCGGAGCCAATTGACGGCCGCGGTGGAAAAGGCACTGCAAATCGGCGCTGCGGCGATGGCCGACCGCAAAAGCGGTCAAGCCAGCCTGTTCGGCGCTTTTGATGATGAACCCGAGGAACCGACGAAACGACAAACGACGGCGCTACCCGACGTGCCACCTTGGCCAGAGAAGCAACAGTTGCTGGCCGAGAAGGAAGTGCTCGGCTTCTATTTGACCAGCCATCCGATGGCCGAGTACGAACCGAAGCTGGCGGCCTTTCGCACGCACAACACCGACCAGTTGGCGGAGATCACTTCGCGAACCGAGGTGCTCGTCGGCGGCATGATCGGCTCGATCAAGTTTGCTCACACAAAAAACGGCAAACCGGGGACACCCAGCAAGTACGCCAACTTCGACTTGGAAGACATGCAGGGCGTGGTCCGCTGCATCCTCTGGCCGCGGCAGTTCGCCGAACAGGGCGAAGCGGTGGTACCGGATGCCGTGGTGATCGCCCGGGGCGTCGTCGATCGCCGCGGCGGTGGCGATGAGGTGAACTTGGTGATCAACGAGTTGCTGCCGCTGGCATCGCTCGACAGCAAGTACACCCACGGCATTCGCATCGCCTTGCAGGAACAACAGCACGGTCCCGAAACGATTTCGAAGCTTCGTGAGATTATCCGCGGTTATCCTGGCCACCAGGACGTGCTGCTGACGCTGCGGCTCGAAGAGGGCGAAACGGTGGTGATCAAGAGCGGCAAGTACAAGGTTGAGGTGACCCCGGAGCTCCGGAGTCGGCTCGAGGACCTGCTGGGCCCGGCGAGCTACCGGCTGCAGATGACGAAGCCGCAAGTGTCGTCCGGTGGCGGGCGCCGCGGCTGATCAAACGCGGCACGGGGCGGTCCGTGTGCCGAGCCCTGTCCGCTCTGCACGTCCCCCCTGCACAACCGGCTAGACCGGCAGAATGCATGTCGCTGGCGTTTGCGGCAGCGGCTGCATATTCATCATTCGTCGCCTCAATTATCAAGCCGCGGCGTTACATTTTATTGAATCCGCCTGAATTGGTGATTATCCTCAAAATAGTCGCGGCGCGTTTTTCCTACGCCTTCCGCTCCTTCTCTGTCGCATCGGCTCCGTTTGAGTTACCGAGCAATGAAATTGCATCACGTATTCGGGCTTAGTCTCGCAATCCTCTGTTCCCTCACCTTATGCGGACAAGTGTCGGCCCAGGACAATGGGGGCGGCGATGACGAGGATCCGCCGTTCTCGCAACCGATCGCTGGTGTCGAAATCGATGCTTCGGGAGTGTTGCGGACCACGCGGCTCGATCCGCGGATCGCTCAAGAACGGATGATGGCAGCGCGGCAGGCTCGAAACGCCGAAGTGATGCAGCCATCGCAACTCCGCAAAGTCTCGCTCACTCGCCTGGAACAAGCGGTCGCAGAAGCGATTGAACGCGGCGAACGCCCCAGCGATGAAATGCTGTCGATGGCGGGACTAACCGGCATCCAGTACGTGTTCTTCTATCCCGAAAGCCGCGATATCGTCGTTGCCGGACCTGCCGAAGGCGCCTTCCGCGATCCTATGGGACGCTACCTGGGCCTGAAGACCGGACAGCCGATCGTCCAGCTTGAAGACATGGTCACGGCCCTGCGAGCCTATGCTCCCGGCACCAAACCGACCAGCGTGATCAGCGTTTCGATCGATCCGACTCCGGAAGGCCTGGCTCGGATGCAGCAGTTCTTGGCTTCGGTCCGCGGCCGCGTCCAGCCCGGTGATGCCCGTGTGCTCGCCAACGCCCTGAAGCAAAACCTTGGCTTGCAGACGGTCACCTTAAAAGGGGTTCCGCAGGCAACCAACTTCGCTCGCGTGCTCGTTGAAGCCGACTACCGGATGAAATTGATCGGAATCGGATTGGAACGTTTGCCGATTCCGATGCAGAGCTACGTCGAGCGCAGCACCGCCGCTCAGGGTTCGGCCAATGCCATGGAACGCTGGTACTTTGTGCCCAACTACGAAGGCGTCACGGTCAGCGAAGATGGCTTAGCGATGAAGCTCAACGATCGCGGTGTCAAACTGGTCGGTGAAAGCGAACGAGTCGACGGGGCAGGTAATCGCGCCGGCGGCGGCAGGGTCAACCGTGCCAGCGAGGCCTTCTGCAGCGATTTCACCAAGAACTACGCCGCGATTGCCGAGCGAGTGCCGGTTTATGCGGAACTGCGAAACTTGATCGACGCTTCGATCGCTGCGGCCTACATTCAGCAGCAAGATTTCTACGGGCAAGCCGAATGGTCACTGGCCGTGTTTGGCGACGAATCACGTTTCCCGATCGAAACCCACGGCGCACCGGCTCAAGTCGAGACAGCCGTCAATGCGGTGTGGAAAGGCAATACGCTGCTGACGCCGCTCGGCGGTGGCATCCACATGCAGCCCCGACAAGCGCTCCGCAGTGACCGCTTGACCAGCGAGACCGACGGTGCGTCGGACGCCGTGAAGCAACTCGCCGCTCCGGCACACCTGGCCGAAGGCCAGTGGTGGTGGGACTGATCCGAGCAGCAATTCACCCTGCTCGTGCTCTGAACTGGCGGCAGCGCCTGCTGCCGCCTAAGCGGGATCGTCGATCTCGCGAGTCAATTCTGCCAGCCGAACCTGAACATCCAATAGTTGATGCCAATCGGCTAGCTTGAAGGTTACTTGGCCTTCAAATCGCTCATTGCCACTGACATGAGGCTCTTCGATCCTGGCAGCCTCGATCAGCTTATGCAGCCGATCCTGAAAATAGAGCAAAAGGTCGCGTAGCTCGGCGGCCTGAGCTACCCTGAGGCCAGCCGGCAATGGTGGCGGTGCCAGTTCTGGCAGCACCGCAATGTCGGGCCGCGGCGTTGCGATGGGTGAGCCGCCGGAATCTGGTGAGCCCAGAGGGGCGAGCACTTCTGAGTTGCCCTCTTTAGCCCGAGACATAGTGATTGAGGCGATCCGAGCTGCAATCTGCTCCTCGGTACCGACCAGCATCAAGGTTTTGCCGGCGGTAATCAGGTCACCGTGCCGGAGAATCTTCAGGTGACATTCGTCGCCATTGACCTTGGTCCCGTTGGTACTGCCGACATCGGTTAGCACCAAGCGATCGTTATCACGTTGGATTTTCAGATGACAGCGGCTGACACGGTCATCGCTGAGTTGGATTGAGTTGCCCTCTTCCCGGCCAATGGTCACTGGTGGAGTCAAGTCATGGAAGACCTTCCCGCGGTCAGCACCATGCAGGATTTTGATCGTGATACCCGTCATTCGGGGACTCCGCCAAATGTTGAAAAGTTGCAGATGAGTTGGTTACGACCGTACAGTACCCATCACTGTCAGCAGGGTGGCGTCAGCAGCATCACATCAACACGTCTCACCTGCCACTGTAGCGCCAGAATGTAACGATAACGCGTGTGTTGCGGTGCCATTATACAGATCTGGTTGAAAAACCGAAAATTTTATTTACGAGGCAACCTCGCAAATCATGCATTTGAGGTAGTCGGTCTCGGGACACGATACCGAGATGGGGTGATCCGGTGAGGCCCCGCGGCTTTCTAAAATACTGATGTGTCGTCCGGTGCGGCGTGCAACGTCTGAAAGCACATTCAGAAAATCGCTGCGTGACACACGTCCCGAGCAGCTGTTTGTGACCAACACTCCACCCGGTGGCAGGAGTTGCACCGCCGCCGAATTGAGCTTCTGGTAAGCTCGCAGAGCGGTATCGATTTGATGCCGCGAACCGGCAAATCGCGGTGGATCCAGCACGACGGCATCAAAGGTTTCTCCTCGCTGAGCAGCCTGCTGCAGATAATCAAAGCAGTCGGTTTTGATAAAGCTGACGTTGCTGATTCCATTGCGACGCGCATGTTCTGCCGCGGCATCGAGCGCCTTCTGACTAGCGTCGATCCCAACCACCTCGCTGGCACCATTCGCAGCGGCGACCAACCCAAAACCGCCAACATAACAACACACGTCCAGCACCCGCCGCCCACGAAGATATTTGGCAGCCGCGGCATGATTGGCTTGTTGATCGAGGTAGGTACCGGTCTTTTGCCCCGAGAGCAAATCGACGGTCCATTGCAAACCGTTTTGCATAAACACCACCGGCGCTGCGGGCGGCGTTCCTCGCACCCATTGATCCGTTTGCGGAATCCCTTCATGGGCCGCCGTCTTTTCATCGACGCGAAGGCAAATTCCGCTCGGCTGAACCACGTTCTGCAGGTGGTCGAGAATCAGATCGCGATGCCGATCCAGTCCTCCAGCCGTGATCTGCACGCTGAGATAATCGGCATAGCGATCGACGACCAGTCCGCTGAGCCCATCGGATTCGCTGAAGATCAAACGCTGGGCTCCATCGGCGGGAGTTCCCCCGCTCAGCGCCCGCCGCGCCAGCGCCTGGTCGATCCGCCGCTGAAAAAACTCGCCCGTCAGCGACTCCTCTCGATTCCATGAATACAAGCGAATCCGCAGCCGGCTGTGAGGATTGACCAAGCCACGCGCGATCCACTGCCCATCGGGACCGGTTAAATCGACAACCTGCCCGGCCTCCAGATCGGCACCATCCTGCGCCAGGGAACTCAGATGCACCCACGGATGTCGCGCCAGAAACGGAAATTGACGTGAAGGCTTGACCGCCAGATAGGTGGGCTGGTCAACGGTGGAGGGTGTCACGGACACGATGATTAGGCTCAGTCAACAGAGGGCGTAAACAACAGCGATTTGGGAAACGGTAGCGAATCAGCGGCCAAATGTCCCTACCTCCACTGGAGCCCAAGGGCTGCGATGGCCGATAGTGCACAGGGCAAGCCGTTGCCCTGTCCTCCAGTCATGATCTCAGCATCAAAAAGGTTTTCGTAATGGCGCATGTGGTTACCCAGCCCTGTGATGGTTGCAAGTACACCGACTGTGTGGTCGTCTGCCCGGTGGAATGCTTCTACGAAGGCGAACAGATGCTGTACATCCACCCGGATGAATGCATTGACTGCGAAGCCTGCGTGCCGGAATGCCCTGTCGAAGCGATCTACCACGAAGATAACGTTCCCGAAGAATGGAAGCGGTATATCCAGATCAATGCGGAACAGGCTCCGCAGTGTGAGGTGATCACGGAGAAGAAAACTCCGTTGGCCGATCAGTAGAGCGTGAATTAGGCGGGGGGTGCGGGGAGCTTGGGCGCAGGCAGCAGGTTGGAATCCAACCCAAACAGGCTAAAGCCTGAACTCCAACGGCGGCAGGCTGAATCCTGAACTCCAACGGCGGCAGGCTGAAGTCTGGACTCGAACGAGGGATGGGGTGCGAACGTTTAGGCGTTCGTCAGCCGCTCGAGAATCCGCGCCGGCAATTGTTCGAGTTCGGCGTCCTGACTCACCTCAAGCCGGTGCAGCCCTTGCAGGCTCCTCAACCACGTTTCCTGGCGACGAGCTAATTGCCGCGTGTGAGCGATTACCGCTTCAATCGTCGCCGGCAAATCGAGCTCGCCGCGCAGCAGTGCTAGCACTTCGCGGTAGCCAACCGCGATGCTCGCCGTGCGACTCAGTGGCGTCGGCCCCTCGATCAACCGGGCGACTTCTTCCACCAGGCCCTGCGCAAACATCGCCTGAACCCGCTCGGCGATCCGGCGGTGTAGCACTGGTCGCGGCCAATGGATCACGAATGCTCGCCCTTGAGGCTGTGCGGCAGGCTGTTCGAACTGCAACTGGCGATGGCTGAGCGGTTGGCCGGTCAGATAGGCAACTTCCAGCGCACGGGTGACCCGGCGGGTGTCGCTTGGCGACAAGCGGTGGGCCGACAGCGGATCGACCTGCCACAGCCGCGCGTGCAGCGCCTCGGGACCGTACTGGGCGATGTCCGCCTCGACCGAGCGGCGAAACTCCCAGTCCGCTGGCGGGCCGGGATCGAAACCGTGCAGCAGGCCCTTGAGATACATGGGTGTCCCTCCGACCAGCAGCGGAATCCGCCCGCGCTCGCGGATCTCCTCGATCGCCCGCCAGGCAGCACTCAAATAGGCCGCAACACTGTAGGACTCAGTGGGCGAAGCGACATCCAGCAAATGGTGCGGCACCCGCTGCCGATCGGCTGGCGAAGCTTTGGCGGTGCCGATATCCATCCCCCGATAAACGGCGATCGAGTCGATGGAAATGATTTCCGCCCCGATCGCTTCGGCCACTTGGAGCGCGACTCCTGATTTGCCGCTGGCGGTTGGGCCGGTCAAGACGACAACGTCGCCATCGATCGGTGGAAACACCTCGGCGGTCGACGGAGCAGTCGCAGATGCCTGGCGGATCAACTCAGCTGGGATCGCTACCGAGGAAGCCGTTGATTCAGAAGGAGCTGACAAGTCGCGAGCAGGCAAAGGGTCGGCAGAGTCGGTAGGATCCATCAAGAAAAATCGGGGACGCGTCGAAACGTGCCGCTGGCCCTAATCCAGCACCGGAGTGAGCTTGATGATCAGGTAATTGTGAGGCGATTCAGGCATTCCATGGTATCCTTGCAGCAGCGTCCGCCAAGATGTGTCCACGAGAGATTGTTCGCTCATGCTGCCGAGACGATCACCATGGGGATGACCTATTTCAAACGCTTCCGGATGGAGTTGGATCTCGAACAGCCGCTATTTGCCGCCCCGCCCTGCCCTGCCGGTTACCAACTGGTGCCGTACGATGACGGACTGATTCGCGAACACGCCCTCGCCAAGTACCAAAGCTTTCGCCGCGAACTCGACGTAAATGTGTTTCCGTGTCTCGGGCGACACGACGGCTGCCTGCGGCTGATGCGCGAAATCACGCGCCGCAGCGGGTTTGTCCCTGAAGCAACGTGGTTGCTGCGGTATCAGAATCCGGCCACCGGCCCTGAGCCGATCGGCACCGTGCAGGGATTGCGTGGCGATGGCTGGGGAGCAATCCAGAATCTGGGGGTGTGTCCCCTACATCGCGGCCATGGCCTGGGGACGCTGCTGCTGCACATGGCTGCCCGCGGGTTCCGCTCGGTCGGGTTGACCCGTTTGCATCTGGAAGTCACGACCGATAACACCGCTGCCGTGCGGCTTTACGAGCGACTGGGGCTGCGGCGGGCGCGCGTGGTTTACAAAGCCGGCGAGGTGGCGATGCACTAGCTGGCGCGTTACGATCCAATCGTTCCCTCCGCTTCCTTGCGACACCAACGAGACCGCTGCCGTGGCACAGGCCGATCGCATCTTTGACGAAACCTTTCTCTCGCTCCGCGCCAAATTGATCGAGGTCGCGGCGATCCTCGATCGCATCGACCGCGCGGCTGCCGCGTCCACCGAATCCGCTGGCGAAGCGGAACCGACGCCCGCGAGTCCGTCGCTGCCGAGCGATCCCCGCCGCGCTCGCGTCGAAGAGGCGATCGGAAGCTTGCTCAGCGGCGCCACCGCCTCCGGCCAACGCGCCGCGACGCTCCAGCAGCTGTTCTCGCGGCCCTATGAACCGGACTGGCGCGAGCGTTTTGGACTGTAACGCGTCCCTTTGCCTCGCCCAATCGCTCACGCCCCACAGCGTCCTCGTTTCACCTGAAAACTTCGGCTATGGACTACATCGACCCGCACATTCACATGGTTTCGCGCATCACTGACGACTATGCCACGCTGGCCCGGATGGGATGCGTGGCGGTCAGCGAACCGGCATTTTGGGCGGGATTTGACCGCGGCAGCGCCGA
>CALELC010000353.1 GCA_937904535.1 uncultured Planctomycetaceae bacterium | reverse complement strand
ACTGAGCGTCTGTCGCACACGGCTTCCCCAGGCGACGAGCATCCCCAGCAGACCAATTATCGCAAGTGCATATCCACCCACAAAGGTAGTTGGCGATTGCAGAAAGGCAGGAAAGAACTGCTGACGCAACGGCATTTCGAAATACAGCCGTGCAGCGCCTGCAAAGAAGACGACTTTCCACAGCAGCGCCACCAGCGTTGCCGCTTGGACCACACGAAACGCAAACTGAGCACGATTTGCAGTCGTCACTCCGACAACTCCTCATCGGCGAGTTGATATCCGCCCTCTTCCGCTTCGGTTACCGTCCACCGCGTGGTGAGCGATTGACCACGATAGCGAGACTCAATGGTGAGCATTTGCCGGTCGGTCTGCGGCAGGAGCAACGGTCGCGTTTCCGCGAAGGTGTAGATGCGAACCGGAAAGTGATTGATCGAGCCGGTGACAGGCCGGTCGAAGAACGTGGCGTCCCACGGCTGAGACTCGAGCCGGTAGCGATTGTGAAAGCTGTACATCGCCGGAATTGGTGCCTGCAGCGCCCAAACAGCGAACGAGCGGGTCTGCAGATGGAATCGCCGCAGCGCCGCCTGCTGAACGAATGGACACAACGGCAGTGACAACAACCACAACGTCACCGCTACGACCAGGGCGACGAGACCGCAGAAGATCCAGTCAGGCCGCTGTTTTGCCATCGATACTCCGCGTCTGGCTCGAGTGGTGAAGCAAGATTGACCGCCGAACCCCGTGCTCGGCTCAACAAGTATGGCCTACGATCTGGTGACAGCGCTGCAGCGACTATCTAAAGACAACGCTGGCTTTCTTGGATTTGTCAGACGAATTCCGGTCGCTGGCGCATCTTGTCTTGATCATGTCTTCTCCCGATCCGTTCTCGGAGCAAGTCGTTGACTGTGCTGAGCGCATCACCCGCAGCGGTGCGGCAGCTTTGTCGGGACGGTACGACCTCACGGCTCAGCGACTGCTATGGTTGGCCACTTTTGCCTCCAGCCCGTTCGATCGGCGGAGCATTCACCGTCGGTCGCCGACCGCTCCTAGGATGTGAATAAATCGATTTTTGGGGGCTTGAGTTTTTGACGATCGCGCTAAATTAGGCGGATGAAAAAATCCCTCTCCGCCCAGCGTGGCCAGGCGCGCACTCAGCGGCCCGAACGGACTCAGGTCCAGATGCAGCACTTCTCGCTGGACCAGGTGA
>CALELC010000352.1 GCA_937904535.1 uncultured Planctomycetaceae bacterium | reverse complement strand
CCGTGCAGGTCAAATGTCAGCCGGCGGATCAACGTGCGGCGATCAGCAGCGGGCGAGAATGTCTTGCCGGCTTCGGCCAGCCGCGCAGCGAGAAAGGCATCGATCGGATTGGCGTACTCACCTCCGACTTTTGCCGGTTCCGGATCCCGTTCCGAAAGGGTCAGTGCACTCGCGAGCGTGTTGAGCGGAGGTGTGGTGGCGGTGACGGGTTGAAATGCCCAGTGACTCAGTTCTTCTTCGGTGAATCGGGCGGCTGTGGGATCTTCTGGTTCGGGGCGTGCGGTCGCCAGGCCCTCACGGATCCAGCGGGCGATCGTCTCCTTCTCGGACTCGGTCAGTTTCTTCGGTCCCGGCGGCATCTCATCGCTTTCGATCCGCTGCCACAGCACCGACTCATCGAGCTGGCCAGCGGCCACGGCCGGGCCAGAATCACCTCCGGAGAGCATCAGCCGCACGAGTCGCAGGTCGAGCTCACCCGCGAGTTCCGGTTCCTCGCCATGGCAGAGAAAGCAGTGCGCCTTGAAGATCGGCCGTACGTGCTTTTCAAACGTCAGCGGCGTTCCTGCCGCGGCGACGACGTCAACCGACGGTTCAGCGGCCAAGGCACCAACGCCCGAGGCAAGGATGACGCAGGCAGCAATCAGGCGGAAAGTCGATTTCACGGCAGGCGGAACCGGAAGGAGGGATGCTGGTCAGGAGCCAGCGGTGGGCGAGACGGCTAGGGCGAGCAATGCAGCCCGCTCATGGGCGTCTGATCGTACCAGGCTAACCGATCAGGAGAATGCTGGCAAATTTCACTTTCTGAAGCGGGCTATTTACACTCAGCCGTCGGATTCACCAGCGGCCGTCCGCGGTGGCCCCGCAGGCTGAATCTCGCCGTCACTCGGCGGCTGGAACCGTTTGCCAACATACCCACCCACGGCCCCCGCTATCGCTCCGGCTACCGCCTTTTGCAGCAGGTAGGGCCAACTGAACTCAGCGATCGCATCGGGTGAACCCAGCAAGGTCAACAGGTAGCCAATCGGCAGCAAGAACAGTCCCAACACTCCGGCTGACAAACCCGCTCCGATCAAGGCTCCAAGGAGCGGCCGACAAAAGGCACCAGCGATCGCTCCACAGAGCAAGCCGATGCCAGCGGACGGCAAGCAAACCAACAGTTCAAATACACCGCTTTGCTGGAGGTTTTGACTGGTAAACCAACCGCGGACCAGGGCGCCGAGAACGCCGCCTACAAGTCCACCGGTCAAGATCGCGGTGGACGATGGACGAGTACGAGCCGGTGGCAGGGGCAGCTGATCCATACGAAGCTCTCATCTGGCGAATAAGCTCACAATGGAATGCTGCCCAGTTCTGGATCGCTAGGCCGGCACTACATCAATTCGGTGATCGGCTCAGGGTCGCTGACCAGGTGTGTCGGCCGGCCCTGCGGCGTGTACAGGATCTTATTGGGATCGATGCCGAGCTTCGAGTAAATCGTGGAAACGAAGTTCTCAGGCGACAGCACCCGTTCGATTGCCGAGTAACCGTTCCGGTCGGTAGCACCGACAACCGTGCCGCCCGGAGTTCCGCCACCGGCCATCAGCACGCTCATCGCGTTGGCCCAGTGGTCCCGTCCCGGTTTGGTTTGGCCGGGAATCGTCGAAATCTTCGGGGTGCGGCCGAACTCGCCCAGGGCCACGACCAGCGTCGACTCGAGCATGCCTCGTTCATCCAAGTCATTGATCAACGCCGCGACCGTCTGATCCCATTTGGGCAACCGGTTGTTGAGCGCGTTGAACAAGTCGGCGTGATGATCCCAACCGCCGTCATAGATGGTAATGAACGGCACACCCGCTTCGACCAACCGCCGAGCCAGCAGCGCGCGTTGGCCGAATGAGTTGCGACCGTAAGCGTCGCGAACCGAGTCCTTCTCGAGATTAATGTCGAAAGCGGCTTGCGCTTCGGGTGAAGTCACCAGTTCTAGACCTTGGCGATAGTATTCGTCGCCGGCCAGGACAGGGTCGCCCACCGATTCATCGTGGAATCGCTGCATGCGGTCGATGATCCGCCGTAGGTCATTGCGCCGCTCAAAACGTTCACCGAGCAGATCGATGGGCACCGCGACGTCGCGAACGCGGAACTTTGCGTTGTTGGGATCGTCGGGGACGACAAACGGAGCGTACTTTGCACCGAGGAAGTTGGGGCCGCCGCTGCGCGACATCTGCGGCATCGAAAAATAGCTGGGAAGCGCGCCGCCCGAGCCACATTCCTGCGCGACAACGGATCCCATGCTCGGATGGAAACTGACAAACGCACCACAGCCAACCGGAATACGGGGTGGAGCTCCGGTCATCATGTAGTGGTTGCCGGCGCCGTGGTTGCCCTGATCGTGGCGAATCGAGCGAATCATGGCGAACTTGTCGAGCGACGCAGCTAGCCGCGTCATGTGCTGCGAAAAGTGAACGCCGGGAACTTTCGTAGCGATCGCTTCAAAATCGCCACGAATCTCCCGCGGTGCATCCGGTTTGGGATCAAAGGTCTCAAAGTGAGTCGGCCCACCGTCCATCCAAATCAAGATGCAAGCCTTCGCTTGGGCCGGACGGCGGGGACCGTCGATCGCGGCTGCAGAAACGCCGCGTGCCCGCAAAGCATTGACCAGCCCGCCGCCAAACAAGCCTCCAATTCCAAAACGCAAACAATCGCGGCGGTTAAAACCTTCACAATTTCGCGCAGCAAGCATGGGTAGGTTCCGTAGGTGGGATGGCAGGATGTTGAAGGCGGGAGGTTCGGCGACCGGCGGCAGTGGCTGGTGAGCCAGTGGTCAAGGCGTTGACGCAGGGACGCCGAAGCTATGAGCGTACCCCATCGGCAGACGGATCTCCACTGGTTGAAAAAATTCTAACTGAAAATGGGGCAAGAGTGGGCAATGGGCGGGGCCCAGGGGCAACGCCAGGCCGGATGTACCGATTGCTTAGTTTAATTCTGCCGTTCGGCCTTGGGCGATAGCAGTCTGCCATTTTCGCTAGCCTCTGCTGCGCACGCAGCGAGGAACTCCGCACTGAATCCGGCGATCCAGAACCGGCCGTTCCGGTAGGTGGCGATGCGCAGAGAATCCATTGGAATTGCAACGCTCACCGCGGGGATCACCGGCAGTACCCACAGGAAATTGTTGCCCAATACGAGCCATGTCGCCGCCATCGCGAGCAATGCGAAAAGCAGGCGAATGCGGTACTGGAGGTAGCGATGTCGGCGGTTTACGCAGTACGACACGTAACAGTGGCGGTGGCGGAGCACCAAGCGAAAGGTGGGTGCCCAGTCGAGTCGGCGGCGCCTGCGATCATCCGATGCAACCTCTTCACCGGTGAAAATGCACCGCTGAGGCAAGATCGCTAGACTGCCGACAACGATGCAGTTGCCATCGACTAGCCATTCCGGTTGAGCGGCGGGAACGTCATCCACGATGCTCGGCGAAGCATAGGGATTCAGCGTTTCCGCCGCTTGGGCGGCATCACGATCAGCCATCATTGAAGTCCCGGTGCAGGACGAGTGCATGCAACGCCTCGCAGGGGGCAATCCCCGTGGTTCCGCATCCTCTGATGAAACCGAGCTTACCACAGAGCGCGCGGCGTCTAATCGGCGACTGTCCGCTGTTGGATGCCCGAACTATCATCGCCGCTCAGCGCCCCCCTGCTGTCTTCCACTTGCTGTCCTGTTTCTATGACTGATCATCGCTCGCAACTGGCGATTTACCGCATCCTCGACGCCTCGGCGAACCGCGCCAGCGAAGGGCTGCGAACCCTTGAAGAATACGCTCGCTTCGTGCTGGAAGATCGTTTTCTCAGCGAGTCTGCGAAAGCGATTCGGCACGAGTTGCAGAAAGCACTGGAAGTGGTGCCGCTGGACGGGCGACTGGCAGCTCGGTCGGTCGCCAGCGACTGCGGAACGGCCATCGTCGCTGACGATGAAATGAACCGCAGCGATCTGCTCGCGGTCGTCGCCGCCGCCGCGTCACGGACCCAGCAATCGCTGCGGTGTCTTGAAGAGTACCTCAAGCCGATTTCCATTCCGGCTGCCGCCAGCGTGGAATCGCTTCGCTATCGCACCTACACGCTCGCCGCAGCGCTCTTGCCGCTCGGGAAAAAAGCGGAGCGGCTCGCGCAGGCCAAGCTCTATTTGCTGCTGGCTGCCGACAGAGATCTCGACCGCTTTGCCGAGCGCGTGGAGCAACTTTATCTCGCGGGTGTCGACATCATTCAGCTCCGCGATAAGGGGTCTGACGATGCGACGCTGTACCGGCTCAGCCAACGCGCCGCGGCCATCGCTCGCCAGCACAACAAGTTGTTCATCGTCAACGATCGAGCGGACATCGCCGCTGCAGCCGGGGCTCAAGGGGTCCACGTTGGGCAAGATGAGTTGCCAGTGGAAGCGGTACGGCGGATTGTCGGTGCCGACGCGCTCGTCGGGGTGTCGACCCACGATCTGGCCCAGGTCAGGGCCGCGGTGCTCGACGGTGCCGACTACATCGGCTGTGGGCCTACCTTTCCCAGCCAGACGAAGTCGTTTGGGTATTTCCCCGGCCTCGCGTTCTTACAGGCTGCGGCCGCGGAAACTCATCTGCCGGCCTACGCGATCGGCGGTATCGAGCTCGCCAATCTAGCCGAAACGTTGGCCAGCGGAATTCATGGGATAGCGGTCGCAAACGCAATCGCCTCGGCCAGTGACCCGGCCGAGGCGACGAAAGCTTTTCGGAAGGTTTTAGACGGCTGAGCAGCAAATGGGCTCAGCCTAACCGGCCTTACCGGGACACGCTGGCCGTCGCCAGATTCTGCTGACGCAGGCCCAGAATGTAGTCGTGAGTAACGTTCAGCACTTCCCGGTTGTAGTAGTAGTCGCGGTAGACCACTTCATTCGCCAACTCGGCCTCGAGGCCTTCTTTCTCTTCTTCCTTCTGCGCGTCCATTTCTTTGCGACGGCGGATGAAGTCCTCTTCAACCAACGACAGCGTCTTTTCTTCCTTCTGCCGCACATACATTTCTTTGCGGCGGAGCAGATCGATGAACTCTTGGTCCTGACCAACACGATCGATGCTCTTCTCACGAATCGCCTGCAGCACGTCCGCAGGCACCATGTTGTAGACGCGGTGTCGTGCGGCGGGCACGCGATCGTGCGGCAGCGCGTAATCGAGGTCGGACTCGCTGATATCCATCACCGAGGTGATCGACGGCAGAATCACATCCGCGGCAACGCCTGCCAACTGGGTGCTGTCGCCATCGGGCAGGTAGAACTGCTGCAGCGTCACCTTGAGCGCGCCGAGGTTGCTGCTGCGGTCGGTACGGAAGATCTCACGGCCCAGATCCATCAGCGTCTGTACGGTGCCTTTGCCGTGCGTCGCCGGATCACCGACGACGATCCCGCGGCGATAGTCTTTGATTGCACCGGCGAGAATCTCGCTGGCGCTCGCTGACAGCTTGCTGGTCATGACGACGAGCGGACCGTCCCAGGCCACGCCGGCTTCATCGTCGGCGTACTCCTGAATGCTGCCATCGCTGTTCTTGACCTGCACGACGGGGCCGCGGTCGATGAACAAGCCGGTCAAGTTGATCGCTTCGGTGAGCGACCCACCGCCGTTGCGGCTCAGGTCGAGCACCACGCCGTCGACGCCTTCGCTGCGGAAGCCGTCCAACAGTCGGCGGACGTCCCGTGTGCTGCTGCGGTGGTCGACCGTATTGCGTCGCGCCCCTTCCATATCCAGGTAGAAGCTCGGCAGGTTGATATAACCGATCTTCAGTTTCGAACCGTCGCCACCCGGCAATTCGTGTTCGATCACTTTGCCGCGGGCCGCGCTGTCTTCTAATTGCACCTGAGTACGAGTGATCTCATAAATTTCGGTCTCGCCGGTGCCGCCTTTCTTCACTCCCAGCCGCACAACCGTCCCCGCTTTGCCACGGATCAGGCTGACAACTTGCTTCAACGGCATTTCGATGATGTCGACCATTTCGCCGGAGCTCTGGCCAACGCTGACGATGTGGTCATCTTCCTTCAGCCGTCCGTCTTTGGCCGCGGCTCCTCCAGGAATCACATTGCTGACCACGGTGTAGCCGTCTTTTTCACGCAGCGCTGCGCCGATCCCTTCGAGGTTCAGTCGCATTTGGATCGTGAAGTCGTTCAGCGAACTGGGCGACATGTAAGTCGTGTGCGGGTCATACCCCATCGTGATCGCCGACAGGTACAACTCGAGGATTTCATCGGAGTCGGTTTGTGCCCAGCGGCGTGCGTAGCGAGCGTAGCGGCGTTGCAGTTGCTCGCGGGCTTCTTCAATCGTTTTGCCGTCGTCCTTGAGGTCCAAAATGTTGAACTTCAGTTGGCGACGCCAACGATCGCGAGCTTCGTCGGCCGACTTCGCATAGGTCGTGGCTTTGGGATCGGTGATGATCGTATCAGGGGCCGTGAAATCAAAGTCCTGCTGCAACAGATCTTGGACCGTCTGCAAACGCTCGTTTACGCGGGTGAGGTACCGCGTGAAGATCTGGTATGCCGGCGAGAGATCGCCGCGCAGCGTCAGATCATCGATCTGAGTGCGATAGCGGTTAAACTCGTCGATGTCGGACTGGTAAAAGTACAACTTCATCGGGTCCAGCGCCTTGAGATAGATATCCAGGGCGCGGGAGCTGATTTGATCGTCGACTTTCTGCGCCGAAATGTGCCGCTTGGGCAGCAGCTGCATCACCAAGCGAGCAACCAAAGTATCCTGGTCGCCAGGTTTTAAGTCGCGGGCTTGGTTGAGTTCCTGGCCAACGGCCAGCGGTCGGTCCGGAAAAGCCGGTTGACTCGACGCGGCCTGACCAGGGGCAGCCGGAGGTGTCAGGGTCGTGGGGGCCAGGCGATCCTGGCCGACGACGGATTGGCCGACCAGTAACATTGTCCCGGCAGCTGCTGCGAACAGCCCAGGGAGACAACGGGAAACGGACCAAAAACCTAGGAATCGCATGCGAATGCCTTCCGGCTGGGGAAATAACAAGAGTGATACTTATAGATACTAGGGAAGCTGACGGCGCGGATCAACGTTGATTCGGTCAACTGGGCGAAGGACGCTCCCCCGACTCGGGCAAAATCGCCAAATCACCGCCGCTGACCAACCGATTTCGCCGGTATCGTCGGCTCTGCGCCAGCGTCACCAGCAGACAAACCGCACTGATCATCACGACGCTGCCCAACACACCCGCTGCGGCTGCGGGAACGTCGTCGACCGCCGGCGGTACACCTTCAGCAACCGCTTCAGGCAACAAGACGACTGCCAGCACGCTGAGAAAATTGTTCACAAAGTGTGCTGCCATCGCCGTCAACACCGAGCCACTCGCCCACGCGACCCAGCCCATGTAAATGCCCAACGCCAGCACTGCCGTGGAGTGCACGGGGTCCAGATGAAACACCGCAAATACCAGCGATGTACACACAATCGCCACAGGAGCACCCCAGGCGGCACCGAGCCGAGTCTGCATGTAGCCGCGAAACACCAATTCCTCGCACAGCCCCGGCGTTGCTCCAACGAGCAGTGCTAGCGGGATCAAAAAGCCGCTTTCTCCTACGAGGCGAAAAACGCCTGACATTTCCTCAAGCGATTCACTTTCGCCCATCAGGGCGCCGACAATCGCTGACGAAATCATGCCGACCAGCGGCGTGCCCATCGCAGCTGTCAGCCCCAGCCAAATCGGCCAATTTCCGCGGACCAGCCCCAATCGCCACGCCACCGGCATCGGTGAAGCCAACGCTGCGATCACTGCTGGAGCTGCCATCCCGATCTGCGGCAGCACCAGCATGATCGCCAGCCCCAAGGGCGACTGCGTTACCTGCTCCATCTGAATGCCGGCGCGCGGCTCCGCAGCGTCATCTGCACCCCGAGTCAGCACCGCTGCCAAGGCAACTGCCAACACGGATGTGATTACGTAACAGGCGAAACTTGCGACCAGCACCACTGGAATCGGCCAGACCCGCAGCCGCTGGCGACGTTCGCTCGGTCCGGCCGGCAGAGAAGCTCCGGTCGTCGGCAACGATGCACTCGATGGACCTTCCGGATGAGGCGACAGGTAGGGGTTTTCGTTCAACGGAAGTCTTTGTGGTGCTAGAAAATGCGACGCCCTAAGTCAAACCGAGCCGGGGATCGAGTCCAAACATGACGTTCATGTTCTGCACGGCGGCTCCGCTGGCACCTTTGACCAAGTTGTCGATCGCACAGACGATCACCCAGCGGTTGCCCGACTGCCGCACCGTCATCTGCACACCGTTGGTATGCGTGACGTGTTTGGTGGCGGGCAAATGCGCAACCGCCCGCACAAAGGGCCCGTTGCCATAATAGCGATTCCAAACTTCCGTCACCCGCTCCAGGCTACCCGCCTGGGCCGTGGGGCGAACGTAAATCGTCGACAGGATCCCGCGCTCCATCGGAGTCAGGTGCGGTGTGAAAATGACTTCGGGGCGTTGGCCGCTGAATCGTTGCAGCAAATCGACAATCTCTGGCTGATGCCGATGGTTGCCGACGCTGTAGGCCGAAATCGACTCCGCCGACTCGCAGTACAGCGTGTTGAGCTTCGGAGTGCGGCCGGCGCCGCTGATCCCGCTCTTGGAATCGATGATGATGTCCTCGGTGGCGATCAAACCTTCAGCCAGCAGCGGTCCGAGCGGCAGGATCGCCGATGTCGGATAGCAGCCGGGATTCGCGACCAAGTCCGCCGTCGCGATTTGCTCACCAAACCACTCAGGAAGTCCATACACCGTGTTGCCGACGCGTTCGGGCCAGGGATGGTCGATGCCGTAGTGCCGCGAGTACTCCGCTACATTGGAAAGGCGAAAATCAGCGCTGAAGTCGATCACCCGCACCCCGGCTTCCACCAACTGGCGGACCGTCTCGGCCGATGCCCCGTGCGGCAAGCAGCACATCGCGATGTCGCAGTGAGCTTTGATCTCCGCGGCGTCATAGGCTGTGATCGCCAGGTCGAGGCGGCCGGTCAAAATCGGATGCACATCGCTGATTTTCTGGCCGACTTCGCTGCGGCTGGTCGCTACCGTTACGGCTGCTTCAGGGTGGCGCAGCAGCAGCAGGCAGGTTTCCAGGGCGGTGTAGCCGGTTGCTCCGATGATTCCGACGCGAATACTCATATCGCCACGCACTCTCCACTGGCTGGTTGATCGATTGATCGAGGTTGTCTTGTTTGAGTGTAGCGGCGGAAGCTCGGGAGGCGAAGCGTCGTGGAGAACCGATTCAAGGCGTTAATAGCGAGTGGTGGGGCTTGCCAGCGGCTGTGCGAGCCGAGTGCCACCGGCCGAAAGCGAGGCGTCGTACTGCGATGTGATTTGTCGGCTGAGCGCTGCAATCCGCTCGGACACCATCGGCTGCATCGGATTGACCGCATAGCTGCGCTGGTAATTCTGCAGCGCCTGAGCCAGATCGCCGCCCTGCTCTCGCAGTCGGCCAAGCGCTAGCCAGGCGCGTGAATTATTGGCGTCGAGCTGAACCGCATCTTCAAGATACTTCAGCGCCGTCTGAGGTTCGTTGGCTTCTTCGTATAGCCGCGCCAGTTCGATCCGCGCTTCGGCGAACTTGGGGTTCTGCGTCGCCCAGTTTTTGATCAGTGCAAACGCTCGGTCGGGCCTGCCGGTATCGACGAGCAGCACCGCTAAGCCGCGATGGCATTCAACGTGATTCGGGTCGTGGTCCAAGCACTGGTTGTACAGTGCTTCTGCTTGACTGATCAGCGCCGCGTCCTGTCGCTGCAGCCCGAGGCGGTGCGTGGTGGCTGCCAGGTTGTAGTAACCATCGGCGTTTTGCGGGTCGGTGGCAATCGCCTTTTGAAACTCCTGCAATGCCGCGGTGTACTGTCCTTGCTGGTAGAGCCGGGTGCCCTGAGCGTTTTGGCCGTTGGCCGCCCACTGGCATCCGCCGGCGGTGGCGACCAGCATTCCGGCAGCAAAACTGGCAAGAATCAGAACCGACTGTCTCGCCCTGCGCCTGCGGCGGGAAGGGGGATTGACCATAGCCGCCCCCCCGACAATCCCAGCGACCGGTCCGTATCCGGAAGCGAACGTCTGCGAAGTCGCTGGCGTGGTGGTGATCGGTTGGTGCGTTGCCATCGGTGCTGGTCCCCGAATCCTGAACAGTGTTTTCCGCTCGGACCCTAGCAGCACTTCTGGACTGGTAACAAGAGCGAAACCGTAACCGCAGGGGGCGGCGCGTGTTCGAGCGCTGATCTTTACTCCTACCAGCCGTTCCGCTTTCGCAGTTGCCTCGGTGACCGCTGTGGCTCCTGAGTCTCCGGTGGAAGCCGCCTGCCAGCCGAGATGCGGTTTCACGCTCATGGAAAGGCGGACCAAGGTCCCGATCGTTTGACCACCACGGGTTCGAGTCGCAGGCCGGAGAGCGCCCCAGTGATGCGAGCGTCCCGCTTGCTGGTGGAGCGTGTCTCTGCACGCTCGGATGCGAGTTGCACCGATCCGTTGACGCAGACCACGGACTTGCCAACGGATGGAACGTTGTTGATGAACCGCAGCTCAATCGATTTTGACGTTGGCGATCTTCTTCAATTCGGATTTGCCCACGGTGTACATCTTTTGGAAAGCTTTGATGCCGTCCTCAGCGTGTCGATTGCCGCGGATCTTGGACTTCAACCAATCGTCCTTTAGGGCTTGCTCGTAGGGATCGACCAGTTCGGAAAGTGTTTTCAGCTCCTTGGCTGCGAGCACTTTGTGCTCCAGCAATTGCTTGCTCTTCCGCTCTTTGATGGCATCGTTTGCAGCGGTGCACTGGGCCATCAGCTCCTTAAAGCTCTTGGTGGCCAGGGCCAGATTCTTTTTCATGCGACGCTCGTCGAGCCCCTGCTGAATCATTTGCTGTTGGAACGTGCTCAGCTTCACGTCTTTTGTCTGACTGATCGCATTCTGGAGCTTTTTATCCAGTTCTTTTTTGTGATCAGCAATGCTGTCGGGTACAAAGATGTCGACGCGAACAAACTCGCCCGAGTCTTCAAACTTTTCCACCTTGTCAAGCAGCGTCTTGAGGTCGGGCAGCGATTGTGCGTCGATGGGCAGTACCTTGCGGTTCTTCTTAGCGTCGCGTTTGTCGCATTCGGCCCGCAAATCGGCCTTGAGCTGGCGGTA
>CALELC010000351.1 GCA_937904535.1 uncultured Planctomycetaceae bacterium | reverse complement strand
GCCAAGCGGGCGTGCAGGCGAGCGTGACGGCGCTGTTGCAGCAGCCCGATATCTATCTTCATCAGCGGATTGTGATCCCGGCGACCGTCGCCCGGGCGATCCAGCGGCAGGCGGCCGAGAATCCCTTCGGCGTGAACGATTATTGGGAATTGTGGCTGCGACCGCGTGATGGCAGCGATCACCCGCTGGTGTTGTTTACCCGCCAGGTGACACCCGAGATCGCGCAGGTGCCCGCCGACGCAGCTCTGCTGGATGGCCCTGCGGTGTGGGCCGATGGGGTGTACCTGAAGCCGCTGGCGCACCGCTCGGCCAGCGGCGGCGAGCTCTCGCCCGCCCTGGTTGGCAAGCTCCACGCGTTGGTTGCGGAAACTGCCGCGACGCCCGCACAACCGGCCACGCCCGCTCCAGGCGGCTGGTTGCTGGTGGCACTTGCGGCGCTGATCGGGATCACGGCGGTGCTGCTGATCGCCATACAAAACCGCCGGCAAGCCAATCGGCTCCGCGCTCTCCGCCGTGCGGCGACCGAGTCCAAGCCAACGTTTTTGCAGCTTGTCGCCGAGCATCCCAGCGACGATTTTCCCGGCGACGAAACGGGAGCCGCGTCATGATGGCACACCGCTCGGCGAGGCCGATTTGTCGCTGGTTGCTCAGACTCCCGTCGATGGGCCGGATGATGGGTGGGCTGGGCTTGTGGCTGTGCTTAATCGCCTCGGCGACCGCACAGAATGCTTCGCGGCTATCGGTGGTCGACCGATTAAGTGGGTTCGATACTGAACGGATCGCAGCGGTCAGCGGTTGGTTGCAGACGCCGGCGGACCCAGCGCGGCTCAGCGAAACCGCCAAGCTGCTGTTCCAAGTCAACCGGCTGGGGCGGACGAGTTTGGCTCCGCCGCCCGCCGGACCGGCACCGCAGGACGCTCCCGATCTGCAAGTGTCGGTGGGCGATGCCGTGGCGATTCGCGGAACCGCCGTCGCCGTGGCGACAGCCACCTTGCCCTCCGAGTTGTCCGAGGTGGTGGAACTGAAACGCATTTACCGGGTGGAGGTGCAGACGAGCTACACACCTTCAGGCGACAATCCGGCGGCTGAGGTCGCGGGACCGACGATCGATGTGCTGACGGCCTCGGTCCCCACGCCATGGTTGGTGGAATGGGCCCAGTCGCAACGGCTCGCGCAGCCGACGGCGGCAACCGGTGTTGTCGTTCACGCCGACGAGCAGGGCCGTCCGCGCGTGCTTGCTGCGCCGGCGATGAGTTGGTTTCCCGCGGCGGATTCGCCCGCGGGCGTCCCCTCGCTGACGCGCGACTGGGCGTTGTTGGCCAGTCAGGGGTTTGACGTCTCGCTGCTGGAGCAAGTCCGCACGCTGCACCGCGAACCACTGGTGGCGGCCGACCAACGAGCTTTTTATGGGATGTTGCGGGCCGCCGGGATGCTGGCCACGCAGCCGACTCCTACACCACTGGCAGCCGATGCTGCCGTTTTGCTGCGACGTGCGGAGGAATCGATCGGCCGCTATGTGAGTCTGGATTGCCAGTCGGTGCGGCTGACCCGGATCGCGATCACCGACGCGGCGACTCGTGCTGCGGTCGGTGCCGATCATTACTGGCAACTCGATGCGCAGGGTGACTTGGGCAACGTCGTGATCCAAATCGAATCGCAAGCTGCCGGCGCGGAACCGGCTACCTTTCACAATCGTTACCCGGTGTCGATCGTGATGCTCACGCTGCCGGATTTTCTCCGCCAGCTTGCCGCCGGTGGAGCACAAGCTGCTGGCCACCAGAGCAACGTCTCGCTGATTTCTCGGCAATTGCGCATCGAAGGCTTTTTTTACCGGTTGTGGAGCTACGACAGCGACTACATGAACCAGCACGGCGGCGGCAAACAGTTCGGGCCGCTGCTGATGGCGACCCGAATCTCGGACATCGAGCCACCGGCCGGAGACCGGCTAGGCGTCAGCCGAATGGGTCAGGGCGTTGCAGTGTCAGCGTTGGTGCTGCTGTTGGCGCTGGGGATTTGGATCTATCTCACCAGCCGGCAGGACGCTGCGGCACGCCAGCGCCGGCTGGCTCAGGCGGATACGCTTGGCTGGGCCGGTGAGCCGCAGCGGCCCGCCGACGGCGACGACAGCCCGCGTCCGCCAGAGCGGGGAAGCCACTGAAAATGCCCTGGGGCCGAATCTGTGCCGCTGCCTCCTCTTGACCGCTGGCCATTGGGCCTCAGGATATCGGCTCTGTCACCCCTCCCGGCTCCAACTTCAACAGACAAATAGGATCATCCATCATGCGACGCGCAAAAATCTCGATCATCGGTGCAGGCAACGTCGGCGCCACGTGTGCTCACTGGTGCGCGGCGGCGGAACTGGGCGACATCGTGCTGCTGGACATTCCTCAGACCGAAGACATGCCCCGCGGCAAGGCGCTCGACCTGATGCAGGCTTCGCCGATCGTCGGCTTCGATTCCAACGTCATCGGCACCAATGATTACGCCGATACCGCCAACAGCGACGTGATCGTGGTCACCGCCGGCATCCCGCGCAAGCCCGGTATGAGCCGTGACGATTTGCTCAGCACCAACGCTCGGATCGTCACCAGCGTGGCCGAGCAGATCAAGGCGACCAGCCCGCAAGCGGTTGTGATCGTCGTCAGCAATCCGCTGGATGCGATGGTTCAGCAGATGTGGAAGGTCACCGGCTTTGAACCGTCGCGCGTGATCGGCCAGGCCGGCGTGCTCGATACCGCCCGCTACCGCACGTTCCTGGCGATGGAACTCGGCGTCAGCGTCGAAGACGTCAGCGCCCTGTTGATGGGTGGCCACGGCGACACGATGGTCCCGATGCCCAGCTGCACGAGCGTCGGCGGGATTCCCGTAACCAGCCTGATCAGCCCCGAGCGGCTGGAAGAAATCGTCACGCGGACCCGCAACGGCGGCGCCGAAATCGTGTCGCTGCTCAAGACCGGCAGCGCTTACTACGCTCCGGCGGCCGCTTGTGCGCAGATGGTCGAAGCGGTCGTTCGCGACAAGAAGCGGCTGATTCCGGTTGCGGCCTACTGCGATCAGGAATACGGCGTCGGCGGCTACTACGTGGGTGTCCCTGTGGTACTCGGCAGCAACGGCGTCGAGCGGATCGTCGAGCTGCAACTGACCGACAGCGAGCGAGCGGCATTTGACCACAGCGTCAACGCGGTCAAGTCGCTCGTCGCTACGATGAACTCGTTGCTGGCCGGCTAAGCCACGACTCGCGTCGGCGGACCTGGGCAGCGGCTCGCGGCGGCTGCCCCCTCCGCGGGCTTCGAATCGATCCTGCAACCGACGTTACCACGGCCGAAGAGATCTTCGGCCGTGTTTGTTTGCCGAACTTGAGTGGACGACCGATTTTTCGGACTGCACCGGGGCGCACGAAGATGCGGTTGAGGACGCTGCCAGCATAGCAGACAGCGTGCCTGCGGGCGGTTAAACTCTCGTTAGACCGCGGGCCGATAGAGTACCGGACCGATAGCATACCGGACCGAGACCGTTCCGCGCGGAGCGATGGGAGGGCGACCGGTTCGCCGGTGGCGGCTTCTCTTTTTTTGACCATTTTCACCAGAAGATTAAGAATCGTGAGTGTTGATCTTTTCGGAGCGCGGGACACTTTTGATACCGGCAATGGTCGGGCGGCGATCTATCGGCTCAGCCGCTTAGAGGACGCTGGCTTGGGCGCTGTCAGCCGGCTCCCGTATTCGATCCGGGTGTTGCTCGAGTCGGTGCTGCGGAATTGCGATAATTTTGCGGTGACCGAGCAGGACGTGCGGAACTTGGCGGCCTGGTCGGCGGCCGAACCGGCGGCGCAGGAAATTCCCTTCAAGCCCTCACGCGTGGTGCTGCAGGACTTCACCGGTGTGCCCGCCGTGGTCGACTTGGCGGCGATGCGCGCGGCGATGCAACGGCTCGGCGGTGACCCTGCCAAAATCAATCCACTGATTCCCGTCGATCTGGTGGTCGACCACTCGGTCCAGGTCGACTTCTTTGGTTCTAGCGATGCGCTCAGCCGCAACGTCGAAGTCGAGTACGAGCGGAACCGCGAACGCTATGAGTTCCTCCGCTGGGGCCAGCAGGCGCTCTCGAACTTCCGCGTGGTGCCGCCCAACGTCGGCATCGTTCACCAGGTGAACCTCGAGTACCTGGCGACCGTCGTTTCGCTCCGCGATGTCGATGGCCAACTGGTCGCGATGCCCGACTCACTCGTCGGTACCGACAGCCATACCACGATGATCAACGGCCTCGGCGTGCTCGGCTGGGGCGTCGGCGGGATCGAAGCCGAGGCGAACATGCTCGGCCAGCCGCTGTACATGCTGATGCCCGAGGTGATCGGTTTTGAGTTGACCGGACGCTTGCCCGCCGGGGCGACCGCCACCGACATGGTGTTGCGGGTCACCGAGGTGCTGCGTCAGGAAGGGGTGGTCAACAAGTTCGTCGAGTTCTTCGGCGACGGCATGAACAGCATGAGCGTGGAGAACCGCTCGACGATCGCCAACATGGCTCCTGAGTACGGGGCGACGATGGGCTTCTTCCCCGTCGACGACCTGACGCTCAAGTATCTGCGGGCGACCGGCCGCAGCAGCGAGCAGATCGCGCTGGTCGAACGCTACTGCAAAGAACAAGGGTTGTTCCGCACCGAAGGGGCCGACATCCAGTACACCAAGCGGTTGTCGCTCGACCTGAGCACGATCGAACCGAGCTTGGCTGGACCAAAACGGCCGCAGGACCGCGTGCCGCTGCGCGAGATGCAATCGTCATTCCGCACCGCCCTCACCGCGCCGGTCGGCAAGGCCGGGTTTGGGCTGGCGGCCGATGCGCTCGGATCGACCGGCGAAGTCAAACAGAACGGCGAAGGGATCGAAATCGGCCACGGCGCCGTGGTGATCGCGGCGATCACCAGTTGCACCAACACCAGCAATCCGTCGGTGATGGTCGGTGCCGGGTTGTTGGCCAAGAAGGCGGTGGAGCGTGGGCTCAAGGTTCCGGCGTATGTCAAAACCAGCCTGGCGCCTGGCTCGCGCGTCGTGACCGATTACCTCGATCGCGCCGGACTGACCGAACCGCTCGGACAACTCGGGTTCTACACCGTTGGTTATGGCTGCACCACTTGCATCGGCAACAGTGGTCCGCTACCCGAGCCGGTGTCAGCTGCGATCAGCGAAGGCGATTTGGTGGCGTCGGCCGTGCTCAGCGGCAACCGCAACTTCGAAGGTCGCGTCAACCCGATGACCCGGGCTAACTACCTGGCTAGCCCGCCGCTGGTGGTCGCCTACGCCTTGGCCGGGACGACCGATATCGATTTGGTCAACGAGCCGATCGGAACCGATCCGGCCGGCGAAGCGGTGTACCTCAAGGACATCTGGCCGAGCCCCGAAGAGATCCAACAGGTGCTGGCCGATGCGATCGATCCGCAGATGTTCATCAACCAGTACAGCGAGGCTGTCAAAGGCGATGAACTGTGGAACTCGATGCCGATCACCGGTGGAGCGATCTACCAGTGGGACGAATCGAGCACTTACATTCAGCACCCGCCGTTCCTCGATTCGCTCGGCGGAGACCAGCAGCCATCGATCACGTCGATTCGAGGGGCGCGCGTGTTGGCGTTGCTCGGCGACTCGGTCACGACCGACCACATCTCGCCAGCCGGTGCGATCAGCGCCGACAGCCCTGCAGGCCGCTTCTTGCAAGCGGCGGGTGTCGAACGCCGCCAATTCAACAGCTACGGCAGCCGCCGCGGCAACGACCGCGTGATGGTTCGCGGCACGTTCGCCAACATCCGTATCCGCAACCAGATGGCCCCTGGCACCGAAGGTGGTTGGACGCGGCATTTGCCCGATGGCGAGGTGATGAGCATCTACGACGCGGCGATGAAGTACATCGCTGAAGAGGTGCCGTTGGTGGTGATCGCCGGGCACGAGTACGGCACCGGCAGCAGCCGCGACTGGGCCGCCAAGGGCACGATGCTGCTGGGCGTTAAGGCCGTGATCGCCGCCAGCTACGAGCGGATTCACCGCAGCAACTTGGTCGGCATGGGTGTGCTGCCGTTGCAGTTCGTCGATGGGGCAACTTGGCAGTCGCTGGGAATCAGCGGTGCCGAGGTGATCGACATCGAAGGGCTCGACGACTCGCTGCAGCCGCGGAGCACGATCCAGGTCACGTTCACCGACGCTTCGGGTGAAAAACGCCAGGTGCCGTGCTTGGTGCGGATCGATACGCCGGTCGAAATGCAGTATTTCCGCAATGGCGGGATTCTGCCGACCGTGCTCCGCAACATGCTCTAAGCGGGCTGGCCGATCCACGGGCCCGAGCGACTTTGCTCGGGCCAAGGTGCCGGTGCGTTAGCCGTTACGGAGCTTGGCGACCGCGTCCGCCAAGCCGATCGCGGCGAGTTCCGCCTCGACCGCTGCGGCATCTTTCTCATCGAGCGTTTCCACGATTTCGCCCAGCAGGATCTGGGCGAAGCGCCGCCGGGCCAGCGGCAGCAGCCGGGTGATCGTCGCGGCGTCAACGCTCACGTCGGATTCGGTATTGATCCGGATCGCGAGCATTTTCGGGGTCTCACGCGGGTACGCCGAGGACCAGCGTAAGATCGAGTACAGCGGCGTCGAGCGATCTTGGTGCTCGCGTCGCTCGAGCGTCCGCCAGGCGCGCGCCAGCACGGCGGCGTTCTTG
>CALELC010000350.1 GCA_937904535.1 uncultured Planctomycetaceae bacterium | reverse complement strand
GGTCGGGATGCACTGCCGCTGAGATGAACGGGGCGCATACGGGCACAGGCTCAAAAGACTGGCCCCGCTTGCGTTCCCACGTCGGCATCTACGTCATCGCTACGGCCTGTTGGCGTCTACGCCATCAAGCCGGTCAGCGGCCCGTCGCCGCAGTAGTCCGGATTGCCGAAGGTTTCCAGCGGATGCCCCATCCCTTCGGCAATGCTCAGCAGCAGCCGATTATGGGCGACCCCTTTGTACTTGAGCGAGCGACCCATCTGGAATCCGAGCCCGCCACCGACCAGCACAAACGGAATGTTGTTGAGCGTGTGCGAGTTGCCTTCGCCCAATTCGTTCGTCCAGACGATCGTGGTGTGATCGAGCATCGAGCCTTCGCCACCCGGCTCCGGAGTCTCGTCCAGCCGCTTGGCCAAATACGCCACCTGCTCACAGAACCACTGATTGATTCGCGTCAATTTGTCCATCGCGTCGTCGTTGCTGTTGGGTTCGTGCGACAGCGCGTGGTGCCCTTCGTCGATCCCAATCCACCGCATCTTCGCTCCACCAACGCTGTTGGTGTACTGCAACGTCGCGATGCGATTGAAATCCGCAGCAAACGCGTTGACCATCAGGTCGATCTGCATCTTGCTCAGTTGCGGCATGTTGTCGTTGTCACGGCGAACGCCTTCGGTCAGTTCAGGCACCGCATGACCGACATCCTGATTTTCATCGTCGCTCGCGTCAGCCAGTTGCTGTTCGAGCTTGATCTCCTGCTCCAACTGTCGGACCATCGACGCATGCTGTTCGAGCAGTTGACGATCTTCCGCGCTGAGCAGACTTTGCACCTTCTTGAAGTCCTCGCTGAGTGAGTCCAACACGCTGGCCACGGTCTGGCGGTTCTTCACTTGGCCATACAGCTTGTCGAACATCTGATAGGGATTGTCGATCGGCGTCACCGGTTGATTCGGTCCGGCATAGCACAACCGCGTCCAGGTATCGGCGCGTTCGGGCACCATCACACCGAACTCGAGCGAGCCAAACCGCGTTTGCGTCGTCGGGTCCGCTTGCAACTTGGCCTTCAGGTGTTGATCGATCGAAATCCCCTTCGCCCAGCCCGCTGGCGTGTCGCTGCCGCCCTGGACGTCACCCGGATAGAGCTCAATTCCTGTCAACAAACAGGCGATCCCGCGCATATGGCTGTCGCCGTCGCCGCGAATCTTGTCGTTGACGCCATGCAACACCAAAGTCTTATCGCGCAACGACTCGAGCGGCGAGAGACTCTGCTTCAGCGCCGCCAGTTGCCCTTCTTCGTCCGGCCAAAAGTTCTTTGGAACCACGCCATTGGGCGTGAAGATCACGACCAATCGTTTGCGTTTAACCGTGGTCGACGCCCACCCGAGGCTCGAGAGGTTCATCAAGAAAGGCAACGTTGCGGCAGTGATGCCGGTGCGTCGGAGAAATTCGCGGCGGCTCGTTGTCGGACGGTTCATGAAAACCTCAAGGTGGGAAACAGGGCAGGTCAGTGGGTCGGTGTCCTGGCAGACTCGACCCGAGGCGGGGAGGAGTCGCTGAATCACGCAGTCGCGGGTGGCACAGGGCCTTCCGCTGCGATTACCGCGATCTCGATCAGCAACTCTCGAATGTTATATCCGCTTTCTTGGAAGCGGGTCTTCAGCTCGTCTAAACGATTTTCTCCATAGGCGCCCACGGGATGTTTGACGAAATGCAGGAACATCCGGTTGATGAACGCAACCTGCACATCATCGCTGACCGCCAAATAACGTGTCAAATCGGCGGTATTCTCGAATCGAACCTGCTGGCCGGCACGATCGACGTAGTTTCCGCTGGCGTCGATCGCCTGCGAGCGTTCCTCGTGCCGCAGCCGCCCCACCGCATCAAACCCTTCGAGCGTGAACCCCAGACCGTTGATCCGTACGTGACAGGTCATGCACGCCGCAGGACTGGTCTGCAATTCGACCCGTTGCCGAGTTGTTAATTCCGGATGCAGATCAGGACTGAGCGGCGTGAACGCATCGTTTGGCGGACGCATCTTGCGGCCCAGCAGATGCCGCAACAAAAACACCCCGCGAAAGATCGGCGAACTCGCATCACCATAGGCGAGCGCACTCATCAACAGCGGATGCGTCACCACGCCCGCACGGACCGAGCTGTCCGAACCCGTTCGCGCAAACCGCCCCTGGGTCGCCTCTTCCGCCGGCTTCCAAGGATCGCCATAGAATGCTGCGATGCGGTCGGATGTGTAGGCCCAGTCGGCTTGTAACAGTTGGCGAAAATCGCTCGCTTCGCTCCAGATGACCGCCTCTAAAAACAGGTCGAGCGACGTTCGCAGGTCGCTCACCAACTCCGCGTCGAAATCGGGATACAGCTCGCGATTCTTGGAAATCTCTTCCCAGCGAGCCAAATCGAGCCACTCGTGCATCCCGTCGAGGATTTTGGCTTTGGCCCGCGGGTCAGCCAGCATCCGCCGAGCCTGGTTGCGCACCGCTTCGATATCGTTTAGTCCGCCCTTACTGGCCGCATCACGGAGCGACGCATCGGGTAGAGAATCCCACAACACCAGCGCCAACCGGTTTGCGCGGCGGTACCCCGAATCGGCATCTTGGTCGAGCGTCGGATACAAGAACCGCGGCGACTTCAGCGCCAAGAGCACCACTCGGCGAATGGCCTCTTCGTCGTTGGGTGCCTCAGCCAATTGCTTATCGACAAACAACTCGCGTAGCTCAGGGCTGGCTGGCCGGCGCATCGCCACGTCGAGCACCTCGCCACAGAACTGACGCAGCAGTTCACGTCCCTGCGGAGCATCCTGCCGGTTGCGATGATCCTTCTCATACTTGGGCCACAGCTTTTCAACCGCGACCTCGGCAAACTCCAGTGCCCCCTGAGTTGTCGCTTCGTCCCATTGCCGGCTGATGGTCGAGCCGCGGACGTATCCCGCGCTGCGATCATCCGGCGGCAGCGGTGTTTGCGGAGCAAAGGCCGTTGGGAACCAACCAGGCACCAAATACCGCGTCGGAATCGGTTCCTCGATGCCCCGCGGCGTCTTCCAGGACAGCGTCAGCGAGATATCGACGTTGCCAGTCTTGCGTTCGCGTTTGATCAATTCCACACGCAGCGGATAGACCTGACCTGCAACCAGATCGACAGTCGTGGAATGCTCCTGGATCTCGCCGGAAGAGACATGGTTATCGAAAAACGGCGCGTCGGCGTCGACAAACTTAACGATGTACGAACCGTTGCCGCGTGCGCGAATGAGATAGCTGCCGGACTTGGGAGCCAGCACCGCACCCTGCCAATAGATGGCGAACTTGGTGTCTTCCATCCCTTCGCCGGGACTCGCTTGCCCGTAATCAACGTCGATGTTCGGATCGGTCCGCGTCAGGACCTTCTTATCTTCCTTCCAGCCGGGATTATTGAAGTAGATCCCCATTAGCCCGCGTTCTTCGCCGACTTGACCACGGCCGTAGAAGTGAGCGAACAAATCCGAGAGGCTCTGGCGGTATTGTTGTGCGGTCAATCGAGCCAGCGCCGCTCGCGGTGGCACCATCCGCATTTGCGCCGCTTCACTGTAAAACGCATCGAACATGTACTGTGCCACCGCCGCAGCGTCTTCCCCCACGCACGCTTCCGGCTCACCCTCAGGCATCGTCTGGTCGATCAAGTCGGCCAGTTCAGCAATCGAGTGATCACCCGTGAGCGGCATCGCGTACGCTCCCTCAACGCCCTGCCCCTGTTCACCGTGGCAACTGGCGCATTGATTGGCGTAGATCTCAGCACCACGCTCGCTCAACCATTTCGAAGCAGTGGCTTCGACCTCGGCCGCAGGCTCATCGGCGTGCAACGACACAGCGGTTGCAGCCAACCAACTGGTCACCAGCGCCAAGAGCAGGCTCGAGCGAACGATTCGGACCAAACCGTTGTGACGTGCCGAAGATCCGCAACGAATCGAATGGTCCCGTTCGCTCGCCACTGGCGATGCAGCTGAGTCCTGGGAGCGCAGGGGGTATCGGAAGTGGTGTTTAACCATCGGGGCTAACAGTCGCAGTAACAGGCAGAATGCGCCTGAGGGAGGCGGGAAGGATCGAGAACTAATCTCGAGGCGAGACCCAAACGGCGAGCCGCAGATCGATGAATCCGCTCGCCGCTCTGGCCCTTCTATTCTATCAGGGCAGAGTTCCAGCGAGTAGTGAAGCGGCCAGTGTCACTTGAGAGTCTTAGAGTCGCCGACCGCTCCGCCGGTCGGTATCCAGATCGCATTCGGTTCGCTCGAGTCTCGAGCGATGGCCTCACACTTCGCCACCTCTCAGAATCGATCGCGGAGCGAGCCACCACCTTTGTCGCCGACCGCTCCGCCGGTCGGTTCCGCCTCGCATTCGGTTCGCTCGAGTCTCGAGCGATGGCCCAGTAAGATCCAAACAAGGATTGGAGCGGTCGCCAACGCTCACAGCAGCTAAGACTTAAAAATCGAACCCCACGCCGAAGTCGGCGCCAACTTGCTTCAGCGCCTTGCGTTTGGCTTCGCCGTCGGTCAATTCATCCCAAAGCTTCAACAGTTTCTTGAGCTGTGGCTCTAGCTTGCCCAATCGTTTATGCGCATTATCGGCGTACTCAAGGCACTCCTGCGAGAACTCAAGTCCATTCTTGTTCTTCCCTTTGTCCGCGTCCTTTTTAGCTTTCTCAGCGTAAGCTCGGAGTGCCGCTTCGAGTTCCTTGGTGGCTTTGACCGCTGTTTTGAGTCCTTTGATATCAGTTTCCGTCTCAATTTTGCTAAAGTTGATGGCGCCAATGGCCTTCTGAAAAGCCTCGACCTTGGAGCCTACGGCAGGTCCGCCAAACAGAGTTGCGTCAAAGCCGGCCGCTTCGCGAGCGTTTTTCCAATCCGACTTTGTTAAGACACTCAGTTTCTTCTTCAGGTACTTACCCATTCAGGAATTCTCCGGCGGACGCGCCGCGTTCGTTGTAGGAGGTGATGTCAACTGATGAAAACCGCTGGCAGACCACACTGCCCAACAGGGCAGGTGGCTAAGGTCCGTTGACCGCTCCGCTGTACTTCGGCCAACAGTCAGACAATTCACCCCAGTCACAACACGGTGACCTCCAGCCACTGATAGAAAGTCTCGGGGCAACCGAGATCTGACACTCCCCGAGAAAAGGATTTCAAAACGGCTAATTCGCGGGAGAAGGCACCGTTTGCGCAGTACGCTACCATCTAAATCGATCAACCATTTGGCGTGTGCAGCTGTTGGGCAGACATCGATCCAGCAGGCGATCGGTCGCTGGCCTGTTGCCAGTCCAGGCAATACCCAGGACAACGGATTGCGCCTACGCTTACGGAATGCCCAATCCAACTCCTTCACTGTTTGCTCAGGCCGAAGAGGAAGCTCGTCGCCAGGTCCAACCGCTGGCCGCGCGGATGCGCCCTCGCCGGCTGAGCGAGTACGTCGGCCAGAGCCACATCCTCGGTCCCAGCGCCCAATTATCACGGATGATCCAGGCCGGGCGGCTCGGCTCGATCGTCCTGCATGGCCCACCGGGGTCGGGTAAAACAACGCTCGCACGGCTGTTAGCGGTCGAAACCAACAGCGAGATGCGCAGCCTCAGCGCCGTCACCTCGGGTGTCAAAGATATTCGCGAGGCCATCGCGTGGGCCGGCGATCTCGTCGCCGCAGGCGATCCGCCACCGCTGCTGTTCGTCGATGAGATCCACCGCTTCAATCGCTCGCAGCAAGACGCGCTGCTGCCGGATGTCGAAGCCGGAGTGATTTCGCTTGTGGGCGCCACCACCAGCAATCCCTACTTTGCCATCAACGGAGCATTGCTGTCCCGGAGCCAACTGTTTGCGCTGCGTCCGTTATCAACCGATGAGATCGCCGCACTGATCCGCCGTGCATTGAACGACCGTGAACGCGGCCTGGGCAGCTACACGGTCGAGGCAGACGACGAGGCGATCCGCTTTCTTGCCACCGCCTGCGAAGGCGACGCACGCCGCGCACTCTCAGCGCTAGAAATCGCGGTGCTCAGCGCCGCTGGTCCCGCCGCCAAAACCGGCTCGGGCAAGCCGGTGCGTCTCGACTTGGAGGCGGCGAAACAGTCTTACGGTGACCAACAAGTCGGCTACGACGCGACCGGGGATGATCACTACGACCTGGCCAGCGCGCTGATCAAGAGCATTCGTGGCAGCGATGTCGATGCCGCCGTTTACTGGTTGGCCCGAATGCTGGAAGGCGGTGAGGATGTGCGCTTTCTCTGCCGCCGACTGGTGATTTTGGCAAGCGAGGATATTGGCAATGCAGATCCCCAGGCCTTGCCGCTGGCCGTTGCGGCGATGCAAGCCTGCGAGTTCATCGGTTTACCGGAATGCCAACTGACGCTCAGCCAAACCGTCGCCTACCTCGCGCTGGCCCCGAAGAGCAACGCCGCCACGATGGCGATCGGTGCAGCTCGAAAGGATGTGCGGGAAAACCGAGTGCTGCCGGTCCCCGTCCATCTACGAGACGCCCACTACGGCGGCGCCGAGAAACTAGGTCACGGCGTCGGTTATCAATACAGTCACAATGACCCCAGTGGCGTCGCAGCGCAGGACTATCTCGGCGTGGACCGGGAGTACTATCAGCCGGTGGAGCGTGGGTTTGAGAGCGAGCTGAGCCAGCGGCTCGCACAACTGCGCGGCATTTTGCGGCCCAGTCGCCAGCAA
>CALELC010000349.1 GCA_937904535.1 uncultured Planctomycetaceae bacterium | reverse complement strand
CGAAACTGCGGCAGCACGCGGTCACCACCTTCGAGCAGGATCACGCGCGTCGTGCGGGTGTCGATGTTGCGGTAGTCGCGAGGCAGTGTCTGGCCGGCGATTTCTTTGATCGCTCCAGCGAGTTCCACGCCAGTGGGGCCGGCGCCGACAATGCCGAAGGTCAACATGGCGCGGCGTGCTTCCTCGCTGCGTTCGTATTCTGCCGCCTCAAATGCCAACAAAATCCGTCGCCGAATCTTGGTCGCGTCTTCGATGCTCTTGAGACCGGGAGCAACGCTGGCCCACTCGTCGTGGCCAAAGTAGGCGTGCGTGGCACCGGCGGCGAGAATGAGGTAGTCGTAGGGCAGAAAGCCATTGCCCAAGATCAAACGCTGCTGGGCAGCGTCCACGCCCACGACTTCCGACAGCACGACCTGGCAGTTCGACTGCCGGCTGAGGATTGCCCGAATCGACGAGCTGATGTCCGCCGGAGAGAGCGAGGCGGTGGCAACTTGGTACAGCAGCGGCTGAAAGACGTGGTGATTCCGCCGATCGATCAGCGTGATGTCCACCGGCGCTGTGGCGAGTGCTTTAGCTGCGGCGATCCCTGCAAACCCGCCGCCAACGATAACCACCTTCGAACGTGGTGCCGAATTCATTTGGATTCAAGACTGCGAAACGCGTGTCGCAGCAAGGGAATGTAAGAACGGTCAAAATGGGGGCTCTCAGGACTTATTACCGCATAAAACACAACTTGCCAACCGCGGATTCAGTACCGGCAGCCGCTGCCGCAATCCCAGCCATGGCTGCCCCTCCACCGGCAAGAATCGCACCCCAAGCTTCTGTGTGTCGAAGTGGGCCTGTAAACAACCCGTGTTCGTATTCCTCGCGGGCCTGCGTTCGCCTGAGCGACGGAGACCACGCTTTCGCGCTTGCAGTTTGCCAGCTGAGAATATCCGCATTGCCCTGGAAGAGGGTGGCTGGCCAGTCTGCCGTCACGTCTCGGTGACGCGCGGTAGAGGTTGGCGTAGCGCTGCGGCGGCAATCGACCGTTCCGATCGGCGACCGGGCGAGCGCTGTGCGAGGAGCCGCTAGAAACCTAGCTCCCTTGGCCGCTTGCGAAACGACTTCCATTCCCTTGGGGCGCTCTCTTGAAGAGGGGCTCACGCAAAGGCGCTAAGCCGCGAAGTTAAGCAGTTGACCCAGCCGTCTTTACGGCTTCGCGCATGGGCGTGAGGCGCTCATGCTGCGCCTGAATGGGATAGGATCTACAGGCGGCGCTCAGGCTAAGTCTCGACTTGGGCGGACACGCACTTCTGGGACGCCGCTTTTCCCAATCCTTAAAACTACCTCCGCCCCCTCGGGGTATCCTCAGGCAATGAAAACGCGGTCCGTAGGTGCATTCGCCGTTGTACGAATCGCCGTCTACCAATGGATCCGGTTCGATGTATTCGTGGCGAACAGGCTGGTAAGCAAGTTCCCGTTCCGATCCCGTGGCAGCGAGCAGTTGAGACCACGGCTCTACACTTTGGGAGCGTGAATCTACTCGATGGAACTCTCGTCCTCGGCGTCTTCACCGTGGAATTCGACCGGCGTATCGCCGGGATCACCTTCGTAGGGCAGGCCGATGTCTTCGTTGAGCCAGCGACCGAGATCGATTAGTTGACACCGTTCGCTGCAGAACGGTGGCGTTGCCGAGTGCTCTAAGAAGAAACTGCGGCCACAGGTCGAACAGGTCATGGGAGTCCGTTTGGACTCGCCGTTAGCTTCGGGGGTCATGTGCATCGAAAACAGGGCGTCGAGGGATTGGCTAATCCGCGTTGGCCGCTTGGAGACGCTGGTTCCAAAACGCGCGGGCGGTTTGCACCGGGGCGATGTGCGCGGCTAACTGGTCTGCAGGCAATTTTTTGAGCTCAGTCTCGCAGTCGACCAACCAGCGGCCGAAGAACTCGACCGCCTTGCGGGAAATTCGGGGTGTATCGTCAAAATGGATGTACCAAGGCGCGCTGATCGCGGCGCGAAAGTGATCTTCATAACCGGTGACGACACGGACCAACACCCAGCCGCTGCGGTCGATCGTCAGCGGCGGGATCATCCCACCGGCTAGGGAAAACTCGTCGAGTCGGGCGCTATAAAACACTTCGCCGTTGTGGATCACTTCCAGATAGTCAACTGGATCGCGTACAGCCAGATGCAACTCGACGGCCATCTGCAGGACTTCGCCCTGGCGGGCTTCAAAACGATGTCCCGGCGCTTGCCCGCCAAGGGTCGGACGCAGCAGCGGCCCATTGGTGACGACGCTCCGTCCGGCCCACACCGCGTCGTACCACTGTTGCTCGCTGGAAACACTCTCGACCTGACGCTGGTCTTCGGGATCTTTCGCAGGGCCGACGGCGTACACGCGGTTGTAGCCGACGGCAGAGCCAGATGCGGCAGGTCCCGTACCGGCCAGCGGTGCAAGTGTGAATCCGGCTTCGAGCAGCCGCCAATAAACCGATTCGGCGTATCGACCCGGGCCCTGCGGACCGGTGAAACCGATCTCCGTAATCGGGCGGCTACCAGCGATCTTTTCCACCCGCGAGCCTTCACGCAACCAGTCGCCGAGCACGAACAGGCCATCGATCCGCTCGCTGGCCAACCAAATCGGGAGTTGGAATGCAAACGGATCGGCGATCGCTACACGCGTAGGCGAATCAGGCGGGAGCTGCGCGAGCGTGGCGCTGGCAGAGCGATCGGTCGGTAGAGGCTCAGCGGCGTCCGCGGCCGGATAAAGCAGCAGCCCTTCGCGTTTCACAACCGATTGGCCGAGCCACAGCGGACCGAGCTGAGGCTGCGCGGCCGTCAACTTCTCAGCTGTCGCCGCCCGGTCCGACGATGAGTTCGACGGCGCGACGACCGCGGCGACGTGTAAATCTTCGGCGGTCATGCGGAGCGGCAAGGTTTGTGAAGCATCGGCAACGGCCAGGTCGCCTGACAGGTAACCCTCGGCCCGCATGTCGACCATGCGCGGAAGGGTTACGAGCCGCTCATCGGCGGCGGATGGTTCGAGGGTGAACTCGCCGGTCCAGACCCGGTACTCCGGCCCACGCACCAAGCGAAATCGGTATTGACCATTGGGCAAGGTCAAGTCCAATGAACGATCCAAGACGACGCCCGGACCGCTGGCTACCGCTCGCCGCAGCGGAGTTTTCCGTCCCGTGGCGTTCTGGAGTTCCAGTCGCACCGGAACCGCTTGGCCAGTCGTTTCGTCGCGGGTCGCCAAGGTCAGCACACCGTTGGCGGCGGTGCAAGGAGTCGGGATCAGCAAACTCGCGGCGACGCCGAGGGCGAGGATGAAAGCGACGGCGCCACGCGGCGACTGGTTCATCGTTTGCAATCCCGTATGAAAGGAGTGAGCGGTCTGCCATGATGTCATTTCAGAGGCAGAATGTGCCGGAGAGTCGGCGTTTTTGAGATTTCCACCTGACGCATCCGAGACAATTTAGCAGATGGCAGAAGACCTGTACCAAATCCTCGGTGTGACTCGCGAAGCCAGCAAAGACGATATTCAGAAGGCCTATCGAAAGCTGGCTCGTAAGTATCACCCGGACATGAACCCCAATGACAAGCAGGCGCAGGAGAAGTTCAAGCGCGTCCGGGAAGCGTACGAAGTGCTCAGCGACCCCGAGAAACGCGAAGCCTACAACCGTTATGGTGCTGATTTCGAGAAGATCCGGCATGGCGGATTTCACCGCGGCGCCGGCGGTCCGTCGTTTGAAGGGCTGGATCTGGAACAAATCTTCGGCGGGCGATCCGGCGGTTTTCAAAATGGGTTCTCGGACTTCTTCGAACAGATTCTCGGCGCCGGAGCCGGCGGTGCAGGCACATCGACGCGCCGGCGGCGTACCGCTGCGCCCGTGGCGGGCGAAACGATCCGTCACGAGTTGCACATCCCGCTGAAGAAAGCTCTGCTCGGTGGGCAGCACGAGTTCTATCTGCCGATGCCCGAGGGGAATCAAAAGATTGCCGTTACCATTCCGCCGGGTGTCGACACCGGTACGAAGATGCGGCTGCGCGGCAAGGG
>CALELC010000348.1 GCA_937904535.1 uncultured Planctomycetaceae bacterium | reverse complement strand
GCTCTTGGTGGTCGATCGCTCCGCGATCGATGTTGGGATCCGACCGGCGGAGCGGTCGGCGACCTTGCGATCGAACTTTGAGTGCGGCGGAGCGGTCGGCAACCTTGCGACTGCCTCCCCAGGGACCGAAGACCGAAGCGGTCGGCAACCTGGTGTATGCACCGGGGGCTGTTAGTGCCCGGGGCGGTGGTAAAGTGATGCCGGCGTGGCAGAGCGTATTGAGGTGCCGAGCCTCCGATCGGCGACTGTCGGTGCATCACTCAATCAGCATGAAGGAAAGGTACAACGTGGGGCTTTTTGCCGGAACCAAATGGGATCTCCCAGCGACTTGTGATCGCTGCGGGAAACCGCTGAGTGATTGCCAATGCCCGCCGCCAGAGCCGGTGCCGAAGCAGTGGACGCCGCCAGAAAAACAGCTCGCTCGCGTGCGGGTTGAACAGCGAAAAGCAAAGCGTGTGGTGACTACCATCGCGGGCTTGTCACCTGCGGATTCTGATTTGCCGGAACTCCTGACCAAGCTCAAGTCTGCCTGTGGCGCCGGAGGTTCACGCGAGGGCGACGACCTGGTTTTGCAGGGTGCTCACCGCGACCGCGTGGCGGAGCTACTCCGCACGATCGGCTACCGAGTCCGGCTGTAGGCCCGAGTCGCGGAGCATGCGCTTTGGCAGAAACAGTGCACCGCGTTCGCATGCCAACGCTCGACGGACTGCCGGTTACCGCCGCCGGGTCATGGTAAAGATGCCGCGGTCCTGCCGGCCGGCAAAATCCGCCTGAAACTGACCGTGCGAAATCCGGGCAGTCGTTTGGTAGGTGCCCAGCAGCGGCATGCGCTTACTTGAAACGTAGAGGTCAGCGGTTCCTGGTACCCGGTTAAGCGGCGCCCGGTAAACGAAGGGGATGACCACCGCGAACCGGCCATAGAACAGTGCAGAGTACTGGTCCGGACCTGTCTGTCGAATCCGCGCCCCCAACGCTCCTCGGTGCCCACTCGACTGACTCACCCACTGTCCCCGCCAGACACCGCTGGGCCCAGCCGCGAACCAACCACGGTTTCCGGCAGAGGCTTGCTGGCCGCTCGACAACGTGGCCAGCACGACGACGAGGCAGGTCAGGACGCGCCTGGAGTGAGCAGTAACAAAGCGAATCATGCGGCGGATCTCCGAGTTGACTGGAATCTCTTAAAGCTTGGTTGTCTGGAGGAACCGGGACCTGCGGCCAACGGCGTCGCAAGAGACGCATTTATGTTGGCACGTGCCGCGATTGGGCCCCTCACTCTCGTGGCCTGTCAGCGTAGCGGAACGAGAGGAGCGAGAACGGAAGCCCGAAGTCGTTCGCGACCGTGAGCGCGGATGCCCATTGCTGTTGCCGGCGCCGTCCCGCGTAGGCTCTCCTCAGCCCCTGCCCCCTTCACCTGAATTGCTGCTGAGTCCTATCATCCTACATTGAAACCACCGCCTTTCTATCTCTGAGTGATTCCATGTCTGATGCTTTACAGCCGCTGCAGCAACCTCGGCGGCTTGGACGCGGCGCTGTCCTCGAGCAAAAAATCGTCCTCTCGGGCGTGACCTTCGACGACGTGTTGCTGATGCCGCGGTACAGCGAGTGTGTTCCTAGCGAAGTCGATGTGCGTACCCGTTTAACCCGCCGCATCGATCTGCAGATCCCGCTGCTCAGCTCCCCGATGGATACGGTCACCGAAGCCGAAATGGCGATCGCGTTGGCCAAGGAAGGCGGCTTGGGCATTATCCACAAGAACCTGACGGCGCAAGAGCAGACCGAGGAAGTGCTGAAGGTCAAACGCTCGGCCAACGGGATCATCGTCGACCCCGTGACGCTCTCACCCGACGAGCGCGTCGGTCGGGCTGCTGAGCTGATGGATCAAGCCAACGTGTCGGGCATTCCGATCGTGCAAAGCGACCGCACGCTGGCCGGCATCCTCACTCGCCGCGACCTGCGTTTCCTAGAGGACCCAGATCTCCCCATCAGTGCGGTGATGACGCGGGAGAATCTGGTGACGGCGGTAGGGAATGTAACGCTTGAGCAGGCTGAGAAGATTTTAACAGCAAAAAGAGTCGAGAAACTTCTCCTGGTTGACGAAGATAGAAAACTGACGGGACTCATTACGATCCGCGACATCGACATGATGAAGCGGTTCCCCAATGCCTGTAAAGATGCGCAAGGTCGATTGCGGGTCGGCGCGGCACTGGGGGTCTACGATTTTGAGCGTGCCGAGAGCTTGATCAACCAGGGCGTGGATGTGCTGGTGGTCGATTCGGCTCACGGACACAGCAAAAACGTGATCGAAACGGTCCGCGAGATTAAGGAACAACGAGGCTGGGATATCGATGTCGTGGCGGGGAATATCGCCACGGCGGACGGAGCCCGGGCGCTGATTGATGCCGGAGCCGACGCGATCAAGGTCGGGATTGGCCCTGGATCGATCTGCACCACACGGGTGATCAGCGGCATCGGAGTTCCTCAGATCACGGCGATCGCCGAAGCGGTCGGCGTGGCTGAACCACGTGACATACCTGTCATCGCTGACGGCGGCATTCGCTTCAGCGGTGACATTACCAAAGCCATCGCCACCGGGGCGAGCACCGTGATGATCGGCAGCCTGTTTGCCGGCCTGACGGAAAGCCCTGGCAAGTTGATCCTGTTCCAAGGCCGGACATTCAAGTCCTACCGCGGGATGGGCTCAATCGGGGCAATGGTCCAGGGCAGCAGCGATCGGTATCGGCAGAAAGGTGTCTCGGCGGGCAAGTTGGTCCCCGAGGGCGTCGAAGGCCGAGTGCCGTTCAAAGGCCCGCTGAGCGATTACGTCTACCAACTGGTCGGCGGATTGCGAGCGGGGATGGGATATTTGGGAACCAAGACGATTGATGAACTGCGTCACGATGCACAGTTCATCCTCGTCAGCGCGGCGACGGTGAGGGAGAACCACCCGCATGACATTGCAATCACGCAAGAAGCACCGAACTACAGTCCGGAGGTCGGTTCGGGCGACGCGAACTAGCCTTGCCCTCTGGTTCGCTCTGAGCTCCGCGGTCAGCAACGGACTGGCGAGCGACGCTCTGCGGCCGGTGCCCCAGACGGCTCCCAGTCACTCCAGCGCCTCGCAACCGGCCGCTACGGTTGCGGTGGCGCGTCCAGCCGCGAGCGGTGAACTGCGTCCTGTTCCCAAGTATAGTGGGACCAGCTTGCGAGATCCCCAGCGGACGGCTCAGCGTCCTGCCTCATCGCAGAATCTGCAATGGCGAACCAGCAGCCAGGTCGCGCCGCCAGCGGCACCGGCAGTGGTTGCTGCATCGGCATCGGCGTCCAACTCCAGCGTGCGTCAGGCCCAGTTCGAACTGCCGCAACCGACTCAATCGCCTCAGCTCTCGCAGCCCACCCAGCCGCCAGCTGCTCCGGAGATGGGGCTGCAACTCCCGCCGGCTCTCGAGGCGCCGCCGACGTCTGATCGCGCGCTACCCGATTTCTTCGCCGACCCATTCGGCGAGCGGAACAACCAGCAGCCGAGCATTCCTGAAACAACGGCACCCGCAGCGCCATCATCGCCGATGGTGCTGCCGCCGTCGCAGACTCTGCCGCTGCAAAACGATCTGCGTCAGCCAGCCGACGTAAATCAGGTCTCGCCGTCGGATCGACCGGCACAGCCTGGAAACACAGCCGACGAGCCGCTGGAACTGCGGCCAACGCCCGGGCCGGCGATCGAGGATGTGCGTCGTCCCAGACAACTGGAGGATATCGAATTGCCGGGCCGCGACCGCGGTCGTCGTGCTCCGGTTGCCCCCGAGGAAGACACCACGCTCATCCGTCCGGTGGCATTCTCGTGCGATGATTTCCGTCAAAGCATCGCGGACGCCAAAATCCAGAAGCTCTCGCTCGACATCTCGCCCCCCTTCCGGCCGGACGTGATCGAGATGGACGAGTTCCGTCGGCTCAAGAACCGGTTTGATGAGCGGCAAGAAACGCGTGATTGGCAGTCCGTCGATGGCCGCAAGCTCGGCCGTGGTCGGATGCGTGATCTGGCCTATGAGAAGGTGATCATCGAGACGGACTTTGGAACGCTGGAAGAGCTGCCGGTGAATCGGCTCAGCGAGGCCGACTTGGCCTATGTCTCAAGCCAGTGGGGCTTGCCGCAGGAATGCTTGATCGAGCAGCCGAAGTACGAACCTCGTGCCTGGGCCAATTCGCAGATCACCTGGAAAGCATCGAACCTGGTGCACAAGCCGCTGTACTTTGAAGAAGTCAATCTGGAACGCTATGGCCATACCGCAGGACCGATCCTGCAGCCGGTCGTCTCGTCAGCGCACTTCTTTGCCAACTTCGCGGTACTGCCTTACAAGATGGGCGTGCACTCACCCCACGAATGCCAATACGCACTGGGCTACTACCGCCCTGGCAACTGTGCACCGTGGATTACGCCGCCGGTGCCGCTGAGCCTCCGCGGAGCGTTGTATCAAGCAGCCGCAATGACCGGTACTGGGTTGCTGGTACCGTAGAGAAGAAGCTAGAAGCTAGAAGTCAGAAGCTAGAAGTCAGAAGCTAGAAGTCAGAAGCTAGAAGT